>CAYRGR010000081.1:4352-5039 GCA_964423755.1 uncultured Candidatus Peribacteria bacterium | reverse complement strand
TTTTCTACTAGATTTTCTTCTTGTAGATTTTCTGTTCAGGTATTTGTGTTTTCTACTAGATTTTCTTCTTGTAGATTTTCTGTTCAGGTATTTGTGTTTTCTAAAATATTTGTTTTTAGTCAAACATTATTTCAATTATTTACTATTAAAAAAACTAATAATCCTGCACAAATAAAAAATGTTAATCATCAAACTAATATTTTTTTGTTAAATTTACTAATTCATGGAATTTTTCTATTTTTTGAAAGTTCAACACTAACATTATCTTTATTAAATAATTCCTTAGGAACAGTATTATATAATTCTTCATTATTTAATAAATTTTCTGGTACTTTTACTTCTTCAACTTTTTCTTCTGTAATATTTTGAATATTTAATGATTCATCTTTAATTATACTAAGATCTGATTCATTATTCACTATCATCTCTGGTGCTTTTACTTCTTCAGCTTTTACTTCTTCAGCTTTTACTTCTGTAATATTTTGAATATTTAATGATTCATCTTTAATTATACTAAGATCTTCAATTTTTTCTTCAAAAATATTTTCACCAAATTCTTTTATAACATCTAATTCTGGAAAAAATTCTTTTTTTTGTTCTTTTTCAATTTCTTTATCATTTAAAAAAATTTCAATTGATTCATTAGATGATGTATTGTCATCTTTATTTTCCTGTTTATCTGTATCT
>CAYRGR010000081.1:0-4252 GCA_964423755.1 uncultured Candidatus Peribacteria bacterium | reverse complement strand
ATCTGCATCATTATTAAAAACATTCATTACTGATTCTTCTGGTTTTATTTCTTCAAAAATTGATTCATTAGATGATGTATTGTCATCTTTATTTTCCTGTTTATCTGTATCTATATCTGCATCATTATTAAAAACATTCATTACTGATTCTTCTGGTTTTATTTCTTCAGTTTTTCAAGATATCATATCAGCTAAAGAAATTTTTTTAGGTTCAATATCTTCTCAATTTTGAAGAATTTGTTCAGGAATTTGTTCATTATTTAAATTATTATCACTTTCAGTTTCTCAATTAATTTTTAATGAACTTAAATCTAAAGTTGCCATATTTGTTTTTGTTAAAATTAAAATAATTAATAATTATTATTAATATACTAAATTATAAATTAAATTTATTTTTTTGTCAAAAAACAAAGGCTCTTTTTTTAAAAAAACCTTAATATTTTTATTTTAATTAGAAAAAAAGTATAAATTAATAAGATTTGATGCTAAAATATTGTTTTTAATTCAAATTTAAAAAAATTAAAATATTATATATTTAAAAATAATTTTTTTAAATTTTATTTTATTAATTTATTATTTCAATGTTAATAATTTAGATTTATCCTGGTGCCCAGAGCGGGAATCGAACCCGCACAAACTTTGAGTTTATGGGTTTTTGAGACCCACGTGTCTACCAATTCCACCACCTGGGCAAATTTTTATTCGAAATAGAGTATTAAAAAAATATAATAAGTCAATTCTAAGTATTTAAAATCACATATAGGATATAATACATTTTGTACATATATAGAAAAACCTTCTTATTTTTTTTAAAAAGTAGAATGTATCTTTTTACATTCTACTTTTTAAAGAATATCTCAAAATCACGTATTTTTAATACTTATATTAATTATTAATACATTCAACCCATACCTCACATACCTCACATTCAACCCATACCTCACATACCTCATTGTGCATGATCACAACAATCTGATTCTTTTTTTGGTTCATCTGAAACAACGGCTTCTGTAGTCAAAAACATTCAAGCAATACTTATTGCATTTTCTAAAGCACTTCTTGTTACTTTTTTTGGATCTACAATTCAAGCCTTTATCATATCTTTAAATTCATCACTACTAGCATCATATCAATAATTAATGTCTGCATTTTTTATGATTTCTTCTACTATTATAACTCATTCTTTACCGGCATTTTCTGCAATTTGTTTTAATGGATAAGACAAAGATCTTAATACTATACCTGCTCAGATAGTCTCATCTTTATTTGATAATTCTAATTTTTCTAGTACTTTTCATGCTTTAATTAAAGCCACTCATCATCATGCTACGATTCATTCTTCTACTGCTGCTTTTGTAGCGTTAAGAGCGTCTTCTATTCTTAATTTTTTTTCTTTCATTTCTACTTCACTAGCTGCTCAAACTTTTATTACAGCAATACCTCAAGCAAGCTTAGCTAATCTTTCTAATAATTT
Source organism: uncultured Candidatus Peribacteria bacterium (assembly GCA_964423755.1). Taxonomy (GTDB): domain Bacteria; phylum Patescibacteriota; class Gracilibacteria; order BD1-5; family UBA2023; genus CAYRGR01. The sequence continues at coordinate 2,778 of CAYRGR010000081.1, read as the reverse complement.
TTCTTTATCATAATCTGATTTTGTATTTTCTATTTGTGCTTTAATTTCAGAAACTCTTCTTTTTATTAATTCTTTATCTCAAGCTCATCATATAATAGTAGTATTATCTTTATCAGATATAACAACTTTTGCAGAACCAAGATGATCTATACTAGCGCTTTCTAATTTATAACCAAGTTCATCTGTAATTACTGTAGCTCAAGTAAGAATTGCAAGATCTTTTAACATTTCTTTTTTTCTATCTCAAAAACCAGGATTTTTTATTCATAAAATATTTAATACTCATTTTAATTTATTTAAAATAATTCAAGCTAATGCCTCTCAGTCTATATCTTCTGCAATAATAACTAGATCTCTTTTGCCTGTAGATGCTATCTGTTCTAATAAAGGAAGAATATCTTTTAAAGAAGATATTTTTTTATCAGTAATTAAAATTTTAGCATCGCTTATTCTAGATTCCATTTTTTCTCAATCAGAAATCATATATGGAGAAATATATCATTGATCAAATTTCATTCATTCTGTAAGTTCTACTTCGAGACCTGAAGTTTGTCATTCTTCTACATTAATAACTCAATCTTTACCAACTTTATCCATTGCATCAGATATAATTTTACCTATTTCTGAATCTTGACCAGAAATAGTAGCTACTTGTTCTATTTCTTCTTTAGTATTAATTTTTTTTGAATTTTTTCATAACTCTTGTTCTATAAGATTACCTGCTTTTTTCATTCAATTTTTTAATTCAATTGCATTAATTCATGATCTAATTTCTCTTAATCATTCTCTAATCATTGCATATGTAAGAAGTACTGCTGTGGTAGTACCATCTCATGCTGCATCATTAGTCTTTGATGCTGCTTCTTTTATTAATTCTGCTCACATGTTTTCAATTTTATCATCAAGCTCAATTTCTTTTGCTATTGTAACACCATCATTTGTAACTTGAGGAGCTCAATATCATTTAGAAAAAACAACGTTTCTTCATTTTGGTCAAAGTGTGCAAATAACAGTTTTTGCAAGTTTTTCTAATCAAGCAAGCATTCTTAATCTTGCTTCATCTCAAAATGTAATTTTTTTTGTAGACATAATATAAAAAAGTTAAAATATAAAAATAAAAAAATTATTCAATTTTTCAAAGTATATAATCTGCTGCAACTATCTTAAATTTTTCTCAATCTATTTCAATATCATCACCGCTATATTGACCACTAATAACCTTATCTCAAGACTTTAATCAAATTTTTTGAACTTTTCAATCAATCTCTTTACCTGGTCAAACAGCTATTACCTCATAAATAAAAGGTCTTTCTTTATTAGAACTCTCTGGTATATAAATACCGCTCTTTGTAATTTTTTCTGCTTCCACTCATTTTAGAAGCACTCTGTCTGATAATGGAGTAATTTTCATAATATTAAAAATTAAGTAATAAAATAAATTAGCATGGTTATTATATACATGCTAATTTTAAAGTCAAATTTTTTTGGCTCTTTTTTTTACCATATATAATTAATCTAAAATTAATATCTAATTAATAATAATATCAAGCTATAATTTTTGTTAATTTTTTAAAAATAAAAAAACAAAGACATTAACTAATTTTTATTGATTAGAATTTAATTTAAAATACTTTTCTATTCTTTCATTTGCGTTGGCTTTTATATTTTGATAATAAAAAGAGTAATCAAAAGAATGATAAACTCATTCAGAAAAATGTCCACTACTTGGAAGTTGATCTGGTTTTACTGAGCTACATTTAACCACTTCAAGCTGTCTTATGGGATCATATATTACTGTTGCATCTGCATAATTTTTTTCATCATTTGAAATAATTTTAAATGATTTATCTACTATAAGTGATCATAAATTTTATGTTGCATCTATTTTATTATAATCTTTAGTTTTCCATATTATTGGATTAGTAGCAAGAGCTCAAGATTGAAGCACAGGATTACTATTTATAGATCAAGTATATCATGAATATTCAGTATTATATGAAATTATTACTCATATATCATCTGGATTTAAAGTAAATTTAAAACCATTTTTATTTAAAAATTCATCGGTCACAGAATATCAAATTATATAAGCAGCAATCATTCTATTTTTTATTTCAGGGTGTATTTTTATATAATCTTGTAAAAGAAAAAGTAATATATTTGATCCTTGTGAATGTCATGCTAAAATAAAAGGTCTACCTTCATTATAATTTTCAATATAATATTGAAAAGCTTTCATTATATCTTCAGTAGGAATTCATTCAATTAAATCGCTTTGTTCATTAAGAGGTTTGGTTAATACAAAACTAGCATTATATTGATTATAATATGGAGCAAAAATATTTGCTATACCAGAAAAAGCTGTAGCTTGTCACATAAAAGAAAATTGTGCTCAAGATCTCATTTTTGGATCTGTATATTTACACATTACTGGATCACTACAAACTGTCGGATAAACATAAAAAACATCGACTTTTTGATCGATATTATTAGGTATATTTAACCAATTATTTTTATCATTATAAATATTAGCTGTTTCAATATTTATAAATTCATTATTAGAAACATTTTTATTTTTACTATCATCAACACTAAGTTTTGAACAAGAAGAAACAATAATAGTAAAAAGTAAAACATTAAAAAGTATTAAAAAATATTTTTTCATAAAAAAATAGGTTACTGAATTAAATAGTAATTAAATTATACTTTTATTAAAAATTAATCAAATTTTTTGACAAAAATAACAAATTGAATATTATGTTTTTATTAAAAATTAAT
>CAYRGR010000080.1:0-5063 GCA_964423755.1 uncultured Candidatus Peribacteria bacterium | reverse complement strand
CAATTCAACTTTCAAGATGGATGTGATATGACCATAAACAATTTGATGATATTACCTTAATAGTAATTCATTATAAATGAGATGAAATAATAAAAGATGATGTAAGTTTAGATATACCTAAAGAAAATATTACAGAATGGAATTGGTAAACTAATAAAGATTAATTAGAAATTGTAAAGCTAAAAATAAATTTAAATTCTTTACAAATAAGATAAACTTTATAAAATTGTAAAACTTATTTTAATTAAAATTAAATAAATGCTCTAATTATAATTTATTATGTCAAATAATGATTCTTTAATACAATTAATAAATAAAAACTATACTTGAGATGCAGAAAATTTTGAAAAAGAATTTATAGAAAAAATTGAAAGTAGTATTTCTAATACAGATATTTTAGATTCTAAAAAAGATATATCAACAATTGATCAAAGTATAGAGGTTATTGATTCTAATAAAAAATTAACAAAACAAGAAGCAGAAGAAATTAAGATATGAGAAAAAGAGTATAAAGAAGCTCTTGCTTTTATTAAGGATGCAATAGCTCCTGCCATGATGAAACTTGATGCTACAAAGATACAAATTAATAATACTTTTGTGCGTACGTTTTTTGTATATGCTTATCCTGATTTTTTAGAATGAAATTGGCTTTGATGATTAATTAATTGGGATATTAAATTAGATATGTCAATGTTTATATATCCCATAGAATCATCTCACATAAATAAATATTTAAGAAAAAGATTGACTGAATTATATTCTCAAAGAAGTATAAATAGAGAAAAATGATTAATTAATGATCCTGCAATTGACGCACAAATACAAGACGTAGAAGAATTAAGAGGTAGTCTTACCAGATCTCAAGAAAGATATTTTCATTTATGAATTTATATTACTGTTTATGGTGAAACAGAGGAAGAATTAAAAAAATTAAGTAATACTTTAGAAACTTTATTAAATTGAAGAAATATTTTAACAAAGCAATCTTTTTTAAGATCTGAACAATGATTTATTGCTACATGACCATTTTGTAAAGATGAAGTATGAGTATATAGAAACATTTCTACTAAAGGATTATCAACTACCTTCCCTTTTACTTCTAGTTCTTTAAGTCAAGACGATGGTATTTTATATGGTATAAATACTCACAATAATTCTTTAATAATTTTTGATAGATTTAAAGTAGAAAATGCTAATATGGTTGTTTTTGCAAAATCATGATGATGAAAATCTTTCGCTATAAAATTAGAAATTCTTAGAAGCTTAATGATGTGAACAGATGTAATAGTAATTGATCCTGAAAATGAATACAAGGCTCTTGTAGAAATTGTAGGATGAACATATTTAAATATAAATTTAAATTCTTCTGAAAGAATTAATCCTTTTGATTTACCAAGAGCACTAAAAGATACTGAAATAAAACCTTGAGATCTTTTAAGATGAGCAATTACAAATTTAATTTGATTAATGAATTTAATGTTATGAAAGCTTACTTCCACTGAAGAATCAATTTTACAAAAAGCTTTAATTATAACATATAGCTTAAAATGAATAACATTTGAAGATGACTCTATAGAATGAAAAATGGTTCCAATAATGAAAGATTTATATTCTGTATTAGAAACAATGGATTGAGCAAAATGAATTACAGAAAGATTAGAAAAATATGTAACTTGAATATTTAATTGAATATTTTCTGAAAATACAAATATTAATTTACAAGAATGATTACAAGTATTTTCTGTGAGAGATTTGGATGAAATTTTACGTCCTATAGCAATGTTTATAATTTTAAATTATATTTGGAATATTGTTAGAAGTTCTCAAAAGAAAAGATTGCTTGTAATAGATGAGGCATGGAATATCATGCAATATGAAGATAGTGCAAAATTCTTATTTTGATTAGTTAAAAGAGCAAGAAAATATAATTTATGAATTACTACAATTACTCAAGACGTAGAAGACTTTATTAATTCTTCTTATTGAAAAGCCGTGGTGACAAATTCTTCAATTCAATTACTTTTAAAGCAATCACCAGCATCAATAGATGTATTACAAAATATTTTTAAATTAACAGAGCAAGAAAAATATATTCTTTTACAATCATGAGTGTGAAAATGATTATTTTTTGCATGAACAGAACATGTGTGAATACATATATTAGCATCTTATTTTGAAGAAAAAATTATTAATACAAATCCAAATAAATAAATTTCAAATATTTAGTTTTCTTATAACAATAAAATTAAATCAGGTCTCATCACTGTGAGATCTAGTTCAATTTTAGAAATAGAAAAAACAAAAATAAAAAAAATTTGATTAAAATTTTTTTTTCATATTATGTGAGATAATTATTTTTTAAATAAATTTTTTATGAAAAATAGTATAAAATGTAAGAATAATGAAAAAATTTTTATGAAAAAATGAATTATTTATAATGAAAATACTCAGGAAGAATATTTAAATAGAAAAGAACTTAAAGATAGACATTGTTTTAATTATTGTGACAAATTTAAACAAAGAGCTTGCGATGTTATTTCATCATTACAAAAATAAGTCTCATACTTAAGTAAATTTGATTTTCTTAAATTTTGATCCCCGCATTCGCGAGGATAAATTTTAAAATTATCTAAAATAGATATATTATATATTTAATGTGAGTATTCAATAATTTAGACTTGGCTCATTAAATCCTCTTTTCTTCAATTTCCTTTTTTATTTCAGTAATAAACTCGTCCAATTTAAAATCTTTTTGTTCTTTTGTTTTATAATTTCTTACCGAAATTGAATTTTCTTTCTCTTCTTTTTCTCAAACGACCAAAATATAATTTATATGAAGTTGCTCAGCATTTCGGACTTTTTTATTTAGAGAATCTGTGCCGTCGTCAAATTCTACTCTAATTCAAGCTTCTTTTAATTTTTTATAAATTTCATCTCCATAAGAAATAAAATTTTCTCAAACTGGTACTACTATTACTTGTACTGGAGCTAACCAAAGAGGGAAAGATCAGGCAAAATGCTCAATTATTAAAGCCATAAATCTTTCGTATGATCAAAGAATAGCACGATGAACCATAACAGGATTTTTCTTTTCTCAGTCTTTATCTGTATATAAAAGATTAAATCTTTTTGGTGTAGCAAAGTCTACTTGTACAGTAGGAATTTGAATTTCTTTTCAAATAGCATCTCTAAACATAAAATCAAGTTTTGGTCAATATAAAGCAGCTTCTCATTCACATTTTTTTGCATTTAATCAAAGTTCATCAGATACTTCTTGAAGCATTTTTTCACAAATATCCCAATCTTCTGAAGTTCAAATATATTTATCAGGATTAGAATAATCTCTTACAGAAAGAGAAACCCAATGATTTCACCATAGACCTAATCAACTATAAAAATCTTTAATAATATTCACCATTCATATTATTTCATTTTTTACTTGATCAACTCTACAAAAAGTATGTCAATCTTCCACAGTAATAGCATAAACTCTATTTAATCATCAAACTTCACCTGTTTGTTCTGCTCTATATTGTCTTTCTGATTCCATATATCTAATAGGTAAATCCCTATAAGATCTAGATTTTGATGCATATATTTGAGTTTGATGTGGACATTGAACGGGTTTCATTACAAATTCATGTTTTTTATTTGATGTAACATGAAAAAGCTCATCTCAAAATTTCTTTGCATGTCAAGAAATTTCATACAAAGCTATTTTCGATAAATGCGGAGTAATTACTTTTTGAAATCAAAATTTGTAACATACGCTTTCAACATGTTTTTGCAACTCTTCTTTTAAAATTGTTCATTTTGGAGTAAATAATGGTAATCCAGCACCAACTAAATCAGAAAAACAAAATAAATCCAATTTTTGTCATAATATTCTATGATCTCTTTTTTTTGCTTCTTCTAACATTTTTAAGTAATTATCTAATTCTTCTCTAGTATCAAAAGCAAAAGCATAAATACGAGTTAACATTTTCCTTTCTGAATCTCATTTCCAGTAAGCTCCAGCGATTTTATCTAACTTAAAGGAATTTTCATCAATATCTAGTGTTTTGGACACATGTGGTCAAACACACATGTCTACAAAAGTTTCTACTCATTGCTGAGAAATATTTTTGTAAAAACTCAATTCTTTTTCTCACTCTTTTTTGAGATCTTCGCCCATCTCAACTTTATAAATTTCTCACTTTTCTTTTAAAAATTTTATAGATTCATCAATGGATAAATTATATTGCTCAAACTTCTGATTTTGTTTAATAATATTTTTCATTTTTTTCTCGATTTCTTTCAAATTATCTTCCTTAAATTCAGCTTCACCAAAATCAAAATCGTAATAAAAACCATTATCAATAGCTGGTCCAATAGCCAATTTAGCCCCAGGATAAACTGATTTTACAGCCTGTGCTAGTATATGTGAAAGCGAATGACGCTTAATAGAAATATTAATATTTTCCATAAATAAATAAGTTAAGAATTATAAAATATAAGTTATTATTTTTTTAGTCTTTTTTTTTGGATTCCCGCCTTCGCGGGAATGACGATTCTGGAGCCTTTTTGTTATCAAAATAATTCATCATATAAATCATTCCAGTCTTTGTTTTTTTCTTCGATTAGTCTTATTTTCCAAGCTCTGTTCCATTTTTTTAATTGTTTTTCTCTTTCAATTGCACCAAATATATCTTCTCAGTATTCGTAGTAAACCAATTTGTCCAAAGAATATTTTTTTGTGAATCGATCTGCTACTTTGTTTTTATGTTCCTGTATTCTTCTGATTAAATTGGATGTGACTCAAATGTAGAGCGTTCAATTCTTTTTGTTTGTTAAAATATATACAAATCATCATTTTTAAAAATTTCTCATATTATTAAATTATAATTATTTTTTCTTAGTATTTTTATAATCATACTTTTTTCTTATTCACAAGATAAGTAATCAGTATTTGTCTATATCTTTCTTAGAATAAAATTTCGTGACTTCTTTTGTGTTGGTTGTGTAAAGTACTTCAAATTCAGATTTTTTTCAGGTGAGTTCTTTTGTTCAGTCATGTTGTTCAT
>CAYRGR010000079.1:2588-5219 GCA_964423755.1 uncultured Candidatus Peribacteria bacterium | reverse complement strand
CATTGAACAAATTTGTAATACAGTTAAACTGTTTGATTATAAAATAGTTTCAATGATTAAAAATCCAACACCTGAATTATTAGTTTAGATTTTTAAAGTGTATAAAACTTTTCGAGGACTAACTGAAGAATTTTTGATGAATAAATTTATAAATATACTTGATTCAACCCAAATTGAACAACTCAAAACTGAATTATCTAAATAGAATATAATAAATAAAGTACAAGAATCAAAACAATACTTCAAAAAAATATTAAATATTTAAGAGGTAAAAATATGAAAAAAGCAATTTTAAAAGAATAGTATACAATTAAAAGATTTAAAGAATAGAATCCAAATTTAAATAGGAATATAAAACTTAAATTAGAAGAAGAATTTTCTGATGTTACATTAGAAGATGTTCTTAATGTATGTATTAAAAGTGATCCAACGTATAGTGAAAATTCAAATGAAGTGGGTAATTTTTAGTATTTATTGTTATTATTATTTTCTAATTCAAATGGTGGAGTAATTGAGAAATATGTTAATAGTTCAGATAATGATATAAACCAAAATATATATAATTTATATGAATTAATGAAAAAATATAAAGATATATTTGATTATAAAATGCACAGATATTACAAAAATAATAAAGAATTAATTCTGGATCATAATGAAAAATCTAAAAATGACACAACTAAAAAAATTAAAAAAATAACATAGGATGTAATTAGGTAGGTTGTATTAGATCAAGAAATTAAAAATATTAAAAATAATACACGTGATTTGGTTTGGTTTAAAAATGACATTACATAGCAATATGGGGCTTAGAAAACATATAAAGAAATTGAATAGTTAAAAGTGTATCAGCAAAAAGCTTCTTTTAATGAATTAGTTGAAAATAATGAATAGATACATATATACGGAAATAATTTGTGGGATATATACATGCCGATTACAAAAAAATAGTAGATTGTATTGGGTAGAGGAACAAAATGGTGTATATCTTAGATAGAATCAACAAATTATTTTTACAATGCAGGTTATTAGGATTAGCCATTCTTCATACTTATACCAAAAAATAATTTAAAAGATAATGATAATTGGTTAATTAAATTTTAGTTACATATTAAAAAAGGTTATGAAACATATTGGGGCTCTAACGATTTACAAATTATGTATGCTAATATTATAAATATATTTTATATTTTTGATGGATTATCAGATGCTATTAGAAATGTTGCATCTGGTGTCATAAACAATATGCAAAAAATAAAAAATGCTCTTAATGATAGACGTGATAAAGATGTTGACGCTCCTGGGGAATATACTGAAATAGAGTTTATTAGAAATGTAAATTACATTTCAACTTAGGATTCACTTTTTAGTCAATTTAATAAAATAAGTATGCCAGTTGAAATGGCTAAATACGTTTCAAATAAAGAACCAATACCAACACTAATAATAGAAAGATATTGGTATACATATAACCTTTTTATTTTATAGTATCATATTAACAATAATTTAGAATTAAATCAGCAAATTTTAGATAAAATAGGGAATTTAAATAATAAACCTCTGATATTTAAATATTGTAATTTTGATAACATTAAAAATAATGGATAGATTCAATTTATATTTATGCCAACAGATATATCAATTAAAATTGTTGTTGATTTTTTAAATAATCCTAATACTATTATAACAAACAAAGAATAGTATTTTGAAGAATTTATAAGAAAATTGGAACCATACAAATATACTGGTGAATTAACAGATTTGAAATATTTATTTAACAACTTGAAAAATAAAGAAATTGAAAAAGAAATTACAAGTAGATTAGCAAAAAATCCTAAATTTTTTGCATATCACAGAACAAGTGAGATTTTTATGTTTTTTACTAATAAGTATTTTTCAGGACAAATATATTTTGAAGAGAATGATTTTAATACTATTGCTACATATTTTTTTAAAAAATCAAGTCTTGATTTTGAAACGCAAATTAAGTATTTATATTTAATAGTGAGATATCCATTTTAGGATATAGTTTGGGATAATATTAATATGTCTAATTTTATTGTATCCTGTGAAAAATATAAATATACAATTTTAGAATATGTTAGGAATAATACATTTTATATGTCTAATAAGTTTATTAATGATTTTTTTAATATTTTAACAACAAAAAATATTAACGATTTCTTTACTATAAATATCCTTAACGTTATTAAATTTTTAATATCTTTATATGAATTTGGTATTAATTATTCAGAAAATATTATTTATGATTTTTTTGATAATGTTATTAAATTATCAGGTGATCATAAAAGTATAAGTGATATATATTTAAATATAATAGCTAATACACTTACTGATTTAATTGCATCAACAGATTTCAAATTTAGTTATGACAAAGTAGCTGATATAATTAAAAAATGTATAGAAGTAGAGCAAGATACAAGTACTAAAAGAATTGCACTTGAAGATTTTAAGCATGGGTTGAATACACAACAAAGAAATGGTCTATACCAATACATTAAAAATAATAAAAAAGACTTATTTTAGATGTTATATCCAGAAGAAATATAGAAAGAATAGAAACAATATTTCAAGAAAATTTTAAGCATTTAACACTTGACAAAATAAAAA
>CAYRGR010000079.1:0-2488 GCA_964423755.1 uncultured Candidatus Peribacteria bacterium | reverse complement strand
TTTGAATATTCTGATAACAATGTAACAATACCAAAATCTGATATAGACAAAGGCTTAATACCAGAAGTGCAAAAAATAATTGATTATATGAATGAAAATTACGAAGTATATTTTAATACTAAAGACACAAAGGGTGCAAAATATTTACCATTAGATATTTTTACACAAGATGTGTTATATAATATAATAAAATATTTTTATACCAAAAAAAAATCTAAATACTTTATTACACAAAATAAATCAAAAGACTTCATTTTATTTTCAATAGATAATTTTTTTAATTATTTTGATGTTAATAAAGCAGTGTATAGAATTCACAAAAGTGGTTCTAAAAACTTATCTGAAAACAACTATAAAGATTTTATTAAAACTTTTGAAAAATATTTTAATATTTCATCAGAAAATTACGAAATTTTTCAAATACAAGATACTAAAAAAATCAGATATTATTTGGGTACAGATATACCAATTGAAACTGTTAAATAGTTTAATACACAAAAAATAATTTATTTTCTTTCAGAAAATATCAATCCTACAGGAACTTAGATACAAAAATATAAAAATTGGTTTGAAATTAGGCAAAGAGGCACAACAAGTAATTCTGCTATTATATTTAGTATATAGTTAAAAAATGATGCTGTACAAAATTAGGAAGATTTAAAATTATTTGAAAATGAAATAGGATATACATAGAAAAATAGTATTGTAGACGAGGTGGCGAATTAGTTATGACAATTAGAACATATTTTAACGAAATTATGAAAATGGAAATTGAAGGATTAGATTTTTGCCCAATTTGTAAAAAAGCAATATATAATAATTTTGAATTAGTTGATGGAAAAACTTTTCATAGAACTTGCTTTTATGATGATGTAAATACTGATATAATTAAAACAGATACACGTAATAATGATGAAAATGTAATTGTTTGTATTACATTTGAAAATTTTTCAGATGTAGATATTGATTCTTCTGATAAAGAATGGATTCATAGTATTGTAAATACATTTAGGATAACAAGAAAATTTTCAAAACAATTATTACTTAAAATTATTTATTTAATGAAAGAAGATTCAGATGTCTATATATCAGTAGTAGAAAAGGAAACAGAATAAAATGGTTTATGATTAGAATACTAAATCTGAGTTAATAAATAAAATAATTGAGCAGTATAATCAATTAGAAGAATCAAAAAAACTCAGAGTTGATTATTTTATTGCTTTTCAAAAGAATAAAGAAGATTTTAAAAATAAAATAAAAAATATTAAACTTGAGTGGTGATGAGTTTGTCTAATTATTATAATTACCAATTTGGTGATATTGTAGATGTTGATTTTTTTCCATTTGCAGATGCAGCAACAATAAAATTAGACCCAACAGATACAGAAGAAATTAAAAAGCAAAAATTAGCAAATGTAAAAAAAAGACCATAGTGTATTATTAAAAATTTCGGGGATACATAGTTAATGTGTAAAATATCACATTCGGATTTTTAGAGTAAATCTAATAACTCTATTACAATAACAAAAAAAGAAGTTGATATTGTACCACCATCTATTAGAATAAATGATAAAGACTTAAAATTTTCAAGTGGTATATCAATATTTGACGGGAAAATACCCCAAACAGTAATAAATTGTGAATCGTTGCAAACTATTCATTTAAGTTATGTTAGAGATTATAAAAATAAATTGAAACCAAGTATTGCCAGTAATTTAAAATCAATAATGAAAACTGTAATAATGAAAAATTCAAATCAATTTGATTTGTTAGATTAGTTTATTAAATTAAACAAAATTTCAGATAAGCTAAAAGGTGATAGGATGAATATAAAAAAAGAATTAAATCTATTAAAAGAATAGTCATTAAATAATATAAATGAATACATTGCACTTTTAAATGCAAGTAATCTAAAAGAATCTATGTTTACTGAAACTACTATATTAAGTGTTTCAGATTTAGTATTAAAAGAAGCAAAAGAAATAGAAGAAATACTATTTTGGTCTGATTATCAAAAAGGCGATTATAATGAATAATTTAAAAGTTGGAGATATTATAGAATAGAACATATTAAATATGGCAAATCCAAAAACAAGTTCTTAGTCACAAGTTGAAAAAATGATAAAGATTAGAAAAATATTATAGGTAGTTATTAAAAACATACATTCAGCAAAGGATGTTCAAATTGTATATCTATCAAAAACAGAAAATCCAATATTAGAATATAGTATAAAAATAGATAAACAAGATGTAAAAGATTTAGATACAGATATAATAAATAATCCAGTTGATAATAATTTTACAACTTAGTATATATTATTAAATAATATATATACTGTTCAAAATGATTAGAACAATATTACTAATAAATACGGTGCTATTTCTGATCAAAAAATTAAAGAAGTAAGAGATAAGTTTGCAAAAATGTTAAATTAAAAATATTACAACCCCCTTGATTGGGGGTTTTTATTTGGACTTGACAAATCAC
>CAYRGR010000078.1:0-5235 GCA_964423755.1 uncultured Candidatus Peribacteria bacterium | reverse complement strand
GTATCTGGCAAATTTGTTTCTATTTGTTTTGTATCACAAATATCAATGTTTGATGCATCAACATCAGGTAGATTGGTTTTGATATTTATTGATTTACAAGAATCATCATTTAAAATTGTAGCATCTGGCAAATTTGTTTCTATTTGTTTTGTATCACAAATATCAATGTTTGATGTATCAACATCAGGTAGATTGGTTTGTATCAATGTTTCTGAACAATTGTGATTTACAATGTTTATATCAGGCAAATTTGTCCTAATATTTTTAGAATCACATTCGGAATCTTCAGTTGTTTTTATATCAGGTAGATTGGTTTGTATCAATGTTTCTGAACAATCATCATTTATAACATCAACATCAGGTAAATTGGTTTGTATTTGTGTTTGAGGGCAATCGAAACCAACTTTTATATCAGGTAATGAATTATTTACTTTTATATTTTTACAACCAAATGGAACTAAAATTTTATTGCAATCAATAATTAAGCAATCAACATCATTTTTATTTTTTATTTTTATCTTATAATAAAAGGTTATACCGTTTGTATTATCTTCTAAAAATGGAAATATATCAGAATTTTTAATTATATCTTGATATATTAAATTACCATTTAAAATAATATTATTTAAATCATTTCCAGATTTAATTAAGATAAAACTACAATTTTCACAATTTATCTGTGTATCTGTTGTAATACATCTATAAATTTCATAAGATATATCAGAATAGTTTACAGAATTTAAATTAGAAATTTGTTCTAAATTATTCCAATATATTTTTATTTTTATATTTGTATCATTATTATTATCTGAGGTATATTTAATAAAAGATGGTTCTGTGGTTAAATTTAAATTGTTATTTTTATATGAAAATAACACAATATTATGTGGTGTATAAACTACTGTAGAAGAAATTGCATTTTTCTTGCTTGCTGTTATTGTTATATCAACAGTTTTAAAATCAATAAAAGATTTTAACAATTTATAATTTAATTCATAGACATAATAATATCCTTGTATATCAAAAGATTTAAATGATAAATCCTTTATATTCTTAGTAAAAGTACCATCATCATCTTTAAATAACCCACCATCTATTTCTAAATGTAATGAATCAGGTAATGAATCTGAATTTGTTGATGAAGGTATTTTTATTTTGACAATATTGACATTTTCTATTATATCAAAGCAATCTGTTTCAAATATAGGTGTTACAACAGTCGGATTGTTTTCATTTTCTAAATTAAAAATAATTTCAATTGTTTTTGAACCTTCACAATATCCCAATTCATTATTAGAAGATGGAAAAAATGGATATGAAGGAATATAAAATTGGGTATATACGGAATTTATTTTCATTTCACATAAAACCCGTACCTGAAAACAATTTTCAGGTATGTTTAAAAATTTTACATTGATTTTAGATAATTTAGGCATAAAAATAGATTCTTCATTTTTATCAATCTCTTTTATCGTATAAAATGAAGAATCTATTTTGATAAATTGACTTGCTTGTGTCCTATATTCTATAGACCATTTAAATACCATATTATTCCCTGAAATAGGTATTCCGGGAATTTTATAGTTATTTATTGAAAATGTATAAAAGACATTTAATTTTAAAGGGTCTGTTAGAATCATTATAAAATAAAAACATTTTTTAATTCTTTATAAGTAAAACAAAAATAAAAATTCAATATTATTCTTCTTCTGTAACTGTAACTGTCATTTCAAGTGGAATATCTACACACTGACAAATTTCAACATTATCATAACAAATTTCTGGTGTTATTTGTGAAGAATTTATAGTTGCCCAACACTGACCATCAAGAAAATAAGGACTTGAATTTTGATTTTGATAAAAAATAATATCTTTACATCTAAAATCTATTTTAAAACTTTCACCATTAGTAACAGTTAAACTATTTAACATAAAATAAATTGGTGTCGGAAATCCTTCTGTAGTATCATCTCTGTCATATATTGTATAGGTTGAACCAGGTAACCAATTTAATGTTGATATACTCACTGTTGGTGTATCAATATCAATTGTTAAATTATTTATTTTAAAATCAGTATTAAAAGATTGAGAATTACTGAATTTAAGATGAAAATCTACCAATACCCAATTATTTAACTGTTTAAATCTTATAGAAGATTCATTTTCATTAATTGTAAATGGTATTGTATCACCATTAGAGGAGGATAGTGTAATATAATTTGAATTTGAAACTGTATATTTTAAACGTGTGATTTTCACATATTCAATAGGTATTACATCCCATCTCTCCTCTGAATGATAAAAGTCTTGCCAAATTGCATTCCATCCAGTTCTGTCTGAAATTTTTGCATAATTGTTTTTTGTTTGTTTTGTTAAATATTGTCTATTAAAAAAATCATTTACAAAATCTGATGAATCAAATTGTAATTTCTGTGAAGAATCATTTTTTCTTAGAATTGTCAAATCATCTTGCAATTCAATAAAATTTAAATGATTCTGTATATTTTCATTTTTATTTCCAGATATTCTTAAAGTCTCTAAATTATAGGTGACTGTTTGCTGAAAATCATTAGATATATTAAATCCTGATTTACAAGAAAATTCAGGGTTTAAATTTATGGCTTTTGAATTTAATAATGTTATATGATTACCAACTCCAGTTGAATTAGAATTTAAAATCGTTAATTTTGAATCATAATCATTAAAAGATGTGAAAGGATATGATTTAAGTTCGGATAAATTATCATAAACTGGATAAAAAGTAGTATCCTTGGTGAAATTAGTAAAAATTATTTTAGTACTGGCTTCTTCATTTGTAATTAAACCCACTTTATTAAATTCTAATGAACTTTCATAATTAGAGCACGGTGTCGAATCTGAATTATTATCTGAGGTTATAAAACCAGATATATTATCAGAATCTAAATCATCATCAAAATAATTAAAACCATTAGAGCACCCAGGCAATCCAGGAACACCTGGTATTCCTTGTCTTCCACCTTGATATTCTCTAATAAGTCCAAAATTTTGATTTAATTTATCAATTAAATCTGATATTGTGTCTTCTTTATTTATCGTGTGAAGTGGAAGTTCACTGCGTTCTCTTATTATTCTACTATTCTCCATCTATCCTCTCATATTTTTTAATAGTTGGAACCATCAAAGTTCTTAAATATATAATATAATTGTTAATTCCAATTAAATTTTTATTACAAAAAACGTTTAATATTGTTGAGTTTGTATTTTTATAATTTCCAAAATTAGAAATAATTTTTTTCTTTCCAAATAAGTCAAAAGACCTATATGAAATAGGAAAATAATTACCAGTTTCTAATTTTATAAAAAGATTTTTATTCTTAATAATATTATATTTGTCATAATTGTCTTTATGACTATCAATATCGATTGGTATTATAAATTGAGTAAAATCTTTGGTTGAACCTTTACCACCAAAAATAATTTCACCATAATTCTTTTTTGTTGTTCTTGTTATAGCCTCAAAGGTTTCAATATCATCAATAAGAAAATTTGATAAATCTGTTTTCTTTGAAAAATTATAACCAAAAGATAATACACCAAAATCAGAATTTATTTCATCTGATACAATAAAAAGTGAATTACCATCTTTTTTAAATGTAAAAGGTATTTTAAATTCTGTTTTATATTTTTCTACTATATTAATAAGATTACTAATTAATTCTGTTGCAAAACCCAATCTATTAAAATAAAAATTAAAAGATGAATAATGTTTATGTATAAAATACAAAATTTCATCTTCTGGAAATTTTGTAAAATCTATGTTTGTATCATTTTCATTATGATTACTAATATCTGCAATAGTTGTCCCATTTTTAAATTTGATATTTGAAAATCTTATTTTTGGAACAGAATTTGAACTACCTGGCATTGCACAAATTAAACCTTCAGATGTTATTTCTCCAGTATCATTTTCTTCTATTGGTACAATATCTGGAATTGTTATCGTTATATGGTCATCATAAATTATGTAGTTTGATGTGCTAAATTTATTTGTTGTTTTTGGTGTATATGATGTTTCACAAACATCACAACCATTATAATTTACACCAATAAATTTAAATCTTACATTTTCGTAGGTAATTTCTTTTTCAAATGGATTGTCAACAATTATTTTTTGTGAAGATTGTTCAATATAAAAATTATCTTTATTATTAAAAAGATTGAAAATATCACCTTTAAATGTTATTTTTAATTGTGATTGTATTTTTTCATTTGATATTTGAACATCTCTAAAATCATATATTGTATTATCAAGACCAAGTTTATTGATTACGGTGTGAATATTACTACCGTCTAATTTATCTGTCAAGATTGGTTTTGAATCTGTGATTTGTTTTAAATTTCCATTTGAACCAACTAAATAAGAATCAGGTTCAATTAGAACTTTTTTATCATTTATGAATTTTTTTGTATATTCGTCATATACAAAATCTAATTCAGTTTCTTTAGAATTACAAAATATTTTTAATTTATAATCGTCAAAATGTTTAAAATTTTTATCTTTAAAAATAATTTTAAAATTAAAAATTTTAGGGTATATTATATTATTTTTTTGAAAATATTTGTATAATTCTGCTTGATTATCTACTGTTAAAAGTATACTACTATTAAAAGATAATTTTTGAATATTACGGTTTTTTAAATCAACACCTTGTAAATAGTAAGTATTTGAAATTAATGAAGAATCTGATTTATTTGTCAATTTTAAATAATCATCAACACTAAATTCATTAACAAAATTATTTAATATGTTAAAGAAATCTATTGTATTTTTTTCAAAAGAGAATACAATATCAGAATTACTATTTTCAATTATTATATTTTCAATTGTTTTTGTTGTATCACCAAGCATCAATGAAAAATAACAAGCAAATTCAGTTTGTTTTATATCTATTGTAATCTTTTCAGGGTTTTCATTATAATAAAAATATGGTAGATTACTCCTTTTTAAACCTTTAACTCTATCTGGTGTAGAATTTTTTTTAGATAATAAAGTTAATTGAGTGAATAAATCCTTTTGAAAATCAAATTTTATTTTTTTCTTAAAGATAAAAAAATCATCATATGATATTAATATATTATTATCATCATAAATTTCAAATAATGTTCCTCCTGATAACTCCGAGAAATTATCAGAAGAAACATAAGAATTTGTTATATTATTAATATTCATTAAATATTCAAATTAATTTTTAA
>CAYRGR010000077.1:0-5243 GCA_964423755.1 uncultured Candidatus Peribacteria bacterium | reverse complement strand
ATCATTTTTCATAAATTCAAATTTGTCTTTTAAATTCTGTATCAATAGCTCTACCGACAGAAGCAAAAGAATTCATATTTTTTATTTCAACCCTATTATTTAAGATAGTTTCTCATTTTTTACGAATTGAAATGTTTACATCACATCTAAGCTGTCATTTTTCCATATCTGCATTACTAGCTCATACAAAACGCATAATTTTTTGAAGTTCTACTAAATATTCAAGTACATCTTCTTTAGAATGAAAATCCGGTTCTGTAATAATTTCCATTAATGGACTTCCTGCTCTATTGTAATCACATAAAGTTTTTGATCATGCATGAATTAATTTGCTAGCGTCATTTTCTATGTGTATTCTATTAATTCTAAATTCTTTTAAATCTTTATTTACAAAAATTTTAATTTTTCAATGTTCAGCAAGTGGTATATATAATTGAGTGATTTGATATCACATAGGTAAATCTGGATAAAAATATGATTTACGATCAAATTTTGAAACTTCATTAATTTTACATCATAATCCAAGTCACGCTCTAACCGCTAAATTTACAACTTCTTCATTAAGAACTGGAAGCATTCAAGGAAATCACATACATATAGGACATACGTTTTCATTTGGTTTATTGGCAAGCTCTACTGCGTTTTTACAACTACAAAACATTTTAGTTTGAGATTTAATTCTTACATGAGTTTCAAGGCCAATTACAATCTCATATTGTTCTAATGACATATGTATTTTAATTACAAATATAAAATATAAATTTAATAATATTCAAAATTAAATAAATTACAAAAAACTTTTTAATTTAAAAGTTTTTTAATAAAGCAAAATTATTTAATAGTCTTGAGGTAGCAATATATAATCTAATTTAAAAGGTTTTTAGAAAGAAAAAAACTAAAAAATAAAAGGGAATCAGTCTATAAAAAAGTTTTGACTCTACAGTCTTTATTTATATAATTTTTTCGATATTTTATTTAATTATATAATTTATATGACAAAATTTATTAAAACACTTAAAAATGAGTTAAAACAAGATAAAAAAAATTGATTATATAAATCAAAAATTGTAGAAATAATCACACCTGAAGTTGAGATTTTAGATCAAAATATAGATTGAGAAAAAATTTTAAGAAATCTAGAAAGAGCAATACGTACATCTTATCAATCATTTGATAAAGTAGACAAAGAAAGTCATTACAAAATAATTAAATTAATTCTTTCAAACAAACATGAATCTACTCTTGAACACGAAAAAATAACATTTAAAGTAATTACAAATAGGTGAGTTACTCATGAGCTTGTAAGACACAGGCTTGCATCTTACACTCAAGAAAGTACTAGATATGTAAATCCATTTAAAAAATGATGATTCAAAGTCATTTATCCTTCTTGGATTTTTGAAAAAGATTCTACAATCAAAGAAAAATGGTTTTCTACAATAGAAAAAATTGCTGTTTCTTACAAAGAAATGTCCGAAATTATAAAACCACAAGAAGCAAGATGAGTATTGCCAAATGATTTAAAAACCGAAATTATTGTAACAATGAATTTAAGAGAAATAAGGCATTTTATAAACCTAAGAGCGAATGAAGCATCTCATCCTGATATTAGAGTAATTGCTGTATCTCTTTTACAGATACTTCATAAAATGATACCTTTAATTTTTGATGATTTATATGAAATTTTTTTAAAAAACCTTCAAGATTAATTTGAAGGTTTTTTAATTTTAAAAGATAAAATTTACCTTGTTATATCTAACAAGAATTGGTGTTCGTTTTTTTTCTTTTAAATTTAGACTATCCGCCAGCTGGCGGAATCAAACAATTTTATTTAAGTATAATATTAGATACATATTAAAAATTTCAAAAACTTTTTTTATTTAAAATATACATTATACAAAATAATTACTGCTTCTTGTCTAGAAATTGGATCGTTTGGTCTAAAATTTAAATTTGTTTGTGAAATGTATCATAATTTTTTTGCTGTAGATACAGCTGCAGCCCACCAGTCAGATGATTTTATATCATTATAAGAATATTTTTTATCAAATTTTAAATCAATTTTTTTAGCTTTCATAATAATCTGTAATGCTTCAGCTCTTGTAATATTTCTTTTAGGAAAATAATTTTTATTTTCTTTTGATGCAAGTCATAATTTTTTTGCTGTAGATACAGCTGCAGCCCACCAGTCTTTAGTACTAATATCATCAAATGTATTTTTACTATCATAAGAAACTTTTATTCATGCTGATTTTAAAATTATTCAAAGTAATTCTGCTCTAATAATATTTTTTTCTGGATTAAAATATTTATTATTAGCAAGTACTCATTTATTTTTTAATTTAAGAATCAAATCACAAACAAATGCTCCACTTGAAACATCTTGAAAATTTCAACAATAATTACTAATGTTAATTTTATTTTTTTCATCTATAGAAACAGGTGTAATTTGAGATCAGGTGGAAGTAATTTTAGATCAAGTAGAAGTGTTTTTAGATCAGGTAGATGTCAATGTTGATGCTTTTGTAATTAATTCTTCTCAGCTTACATATGCAATATATGTATCTCAAGCTACAAGACTAACTGATTTTTTTAAGACACTATTATAAATATCTATTTTTCATGAAATTAATTTATAAGTTTCTCAGACATTTGATGTGCTTACCTCCAAAACTGTTCATCTAATAGTAGCATATCATGTTTTTCATTTAACTTGATATTGAAATTTTCATCAATTTTGACTAGTAAATTCATATTGTGTCTTACCATTAATATTTTCATAGGTAATATATCAACTTCATGCTGCTGCTATTTTTATACTTGCTCAAGGAGAAAGATTCATTTTTGTATATCAATTTAATGCTATTTCTACACTTCATCATTGAGTAGATATAATATCTCATACTGCAAAATTAACTAAATTTTCACTTACATTAGAAATTGTATTTGTCGATTGTGAAAGTATATCTTTAAAGGCAACTACTTTACCTTCTCTATTAATTGTTAAAACTTGATCTATTTTAGTTCATGATTTTAAAACTATAGCTTGTTTTACATTTCATAAATATTTTGAAATATTATTAACAGTTGTTGTAATTCAAGAAACAATCGAACTTCATCATCATCCTCATGATGATTGATTATTGTTTGAAGAATTTGAATTAGAAGAATTTGAACTAGGATTAGAGTTTGCAACCGCAGTACTTACTAGAGATGTAAATAATGTAAAATGGTTAACTTGTGCCTTAAGTGTGAAAACTAAAGTTTCATAAGAAGGAATATTTTTTAATAAAGTAGATAATGATCCTGAATAATTTTCAAATAAAGCTCAACTAGAAGATTCTATAGTGGTAGCTAAAGATTTCCAAGACATAGAAGTGCTGTCATAATAAGAAATTTGTAAATGTTTAATATCATCTAATGTAATACCTGTATAAGTGTTATATAATTCAGATCAAGAATATGATATTTCTATTGTAACATCTGTAGTTAAATCAGTAATAGGATTACCATTACTATCTGTAGCTTTAATTTCTTTTGCTTTTCATCAGATTGCTTCTTGTCAAGGTATGCTTGGAATAGCTAAAGTTTCTTTTGTTACTACAGATCATGGTTGAGATCAATTTCATAAAGCAGAACTAGGTAATAATACTTTTACTTGAGATGTCAGATCATTAATCAATCAACCCTGAGAAGGAATAATTGGTGTAGAAAGTGGCTTTGGAATATTAACTCATATAAGACTAAAAGAGCTTAAATTAACACTAGTATTTCAATACATTCTAGTAATATCTTTATATTTTTGATATCATTCAACAGCTATTATTAATTTTCAACTTCAGAAGTTTTTTGGGACATCCGTAAGAGAAAAACTTCAAGTAGCACTTAAAAATAATTCTTTTCAAAATCATTTTGGAATATCTATTTCTCATCAATTAGCATTTACTCAAATTCATTGTATATTTATAAAAGCTTTTACATTTTCAAAATTTCAACTTCAAGAAACGCTTCAATTAACTGTAATTGTTTCAGAAATTTGTATTAATTTTATACTATCATTAAAAGTATATCAACTAGATGTAGTCATTCATGTATATACTAAACTTTGCTCATATCATGGTTTTTTTGCAACTAATTGAAAAGATGTGCCAGATCAAATATTTATATTAAAAATTCACGAAGTATTTGATTTTTCTCAAATTATTTGATTTGTATTTAGATTTTTAATTTGCACATATACTCATTCTAAAGGTACAAGTGATCCACTAGAAACTATCGATCATGATATAGTTACTAATTTATTAGTAGAATCAATATTTATATTTTGTGTGATATCTTCTCAAATTATAAAACTTCATGAATTATAAACTTCTCAAATTCATTTTACATTAATTTTAATTTTATATATTCAACCTGGTACGTTATTAAATTTGTATTGAGTTTGTCATAAAATTTTTTGTGTAAATCATTTATTTTCATCTTTATTAAAAATATCCATAATCCATTCAAATTTGGAAATATCAGATTGACTTGATGGTAATCAAGATCATGTAAATGATATAGTTAAAGATTTTGGAGTATTTATAGAAAAATTTAAATTTCAAGTATTTGTATTTACTACAATATTATTAATTTTTCATATTTCTCAATATTGAGGATGAAATGCATTAATATTATAAGTTCAAGATTTTAAATTTAATACATAATTTCAATTTCAATCAGTAAATGTAAATCAACCTTTAGAATAATCATTATCTGTAGGTTCTGCAAAAATATTTACTCAATCTATTCAAACTAATGTTCATGTAATTGTAACACTTCATGTAACCGTAAATAAATCAGATGTATTTATTACAAAATTTTTATTTGTTAAACTTGAACCAGAAATAGTAAGATTTTCTTCAGTAAGTGGACCGTAAGAATTAACCCATCATCAAACTTTCCATATTCAATCTTCTACATAAAGTTTATAATTTCAATTAGTATCTGTCATAGTATTTACAAAAGAGCCTTTGTTTTCATTAAAACCATATATATTTACATTTGATAATGGTGTAGATCAGTTTAAAACTTTTCATTCTATTGTCCTATTTGGTAATATTATTACCAATGTTCAAGTAGATGTTCATGTTATATTAATAGTTTGTTCTGCTGGATTAGGAAGTCATTCTAAATAAGCTCAATAAACATATGTACCTGTATTTACTTTAAATGTTTTTTGTCAATTTATATCAGAATCTCAA
>CAYRGR010000076.1:0-5353 GCA_964423755.1 uncultured Candidatus Peribacteria bacterium | reverse complement strand
AATTTCAAATTAAATTAATAGGAATATTAACGTGTATTTTTTCTTTTGCATCAATCGCAAGTAAATCAACATGTAAAAAATTATCACTAACAGGATGTTTTTGTATATCTTGTATGATAACATCTTGATTTTTATCATTTAATTGTAACTGTATAATATGAGTATATCATCAAGTACGAAAAGTTTTTAAAAAATCTGAATAATTTAAACAAATGTGAATAGGTTTAATTTTTTTACCATAAATAACAGCTGGTATTTGTTTACTTAAACGTAAATCTTGTAATTTAATATCCAGATTTCTTTCTGAAGCTTTTAAAATTAATTTATCCATAATAATATTTTTTAATAATTAATATTGGTTTAAAGTGTGCAAATTATATAAAAAATATTTATTAAATCAAATTAAAATTTACAAAACTTTAATTTTAAATTTACAAAAAACTTTTTTTTATTATTATTATTTTAAATAAAACAAAATTTATATTTACAATATTTTATGCTTATTAATTTTTATGATTCTTTCTAAGTTATTTTGATCAAAATGTAGAGTAAAAATTTTAGAAAAATTTATACTAGAACAAAAATCAAATAATTGAAACAACTGATTTTTTATTAGAGAATTATGTAGAAATATAAACGAACAAATTAATTCTGTCCGTAGAGAACTTATTAATTTAGAAAAATTAAAGATTTTAAAATCAAAAGAAGAAAATAAAAAAAAGGTTTATATATTAAATACAAATTTTCCTATTTACAATGAGATTGTTTGAATATTTCTTAAAAATTATGATCCAATTGAAGAATTAAAAAACTATTTAAAATTTCAAAAATGAATTGAGCTTATTACTATATCTAATCATTTATCTAATATAGACAGTAAATCAAATAATATAGTAGATATATTTATTATTTGAAATTTAGATAAGGTAGATTTTAGTCAGTTTTTAAATAAAATATTTTTTTGACAAAAAATAAAATATGCAATTATGTCAGAAGATGATTTTGTATATAGATTAAGCTATAATGATAAACTTGTTTTAAGTATTTTAAAACAAAAATGAAATATTTTTCTAAAAGATAAATTAAAAATAAAAGAAAAAATTGGTTTATAAAAATATATTCAAATTAATTGATTAACTTTTGTGAATAATACAAATTAGTCTACTTTAAAGGATTTTAAAATTTATCCTAGCGAATACGGGGATCAAAATTTAAGAAAATTAAATTTGTTTAGATATAATTTAACGTATTTTTTTTAATTTCATTCTTCTTCATATTTTTTTAACTCTTCTTCATAACATTCAGGACAAAAGGTATGAGATAAATTTACGTCTGGCTTTTTCATTAAAAAATCATAAATAGTGATCCATTCATCTTGTTCTGTTCTTACTTTTTGTTGACACTTACAACAAATTGGTAAATGATCTTTTAATATTCATATCTCTTGTTTTTGTTTATTTATTAAATTATTTAATGATTTATTTAATTTTTCAATTTCTCCAAAAGCCATTGATTGTATTATTGCAATAGAAGCAATTTTTGCAAATCTTTCTAAGATAGCAATATTTTTGTCAGTTATTTCAATATTTTTAGAATTTCATAACATGATAACTCACATTATTTCATTATTTCAGTTTTTTAATGGAACTCATCATATTGATGAAAATCATAAAATAGGATTTTTATGTCTTCAACACCATTGTTTATAATCATTTATTAAAAGAGTTTTTTTTGTTTCCCAAATTTTTCAAACTAATCACTCTCATTTATAAATAACATACGGATCATCTTTAGTATTTTTATTTTTATCATAAAATCATTTTGAATATTTTAATTCCATTATATCTTTTTCTTTATTTAAAATAAATATTCATCAATGCTCTGTATTTATTAAATTTGTAGCATTAATAATAATATTTTTCATTAAAGCATCATAATCCAAATTTTTAATTAAATCATTTTTAGTTTCATAAAGTTTTTCATTTGAAATAATACTTTCCAACATATCTGATATAGTAATAGAAAATTTTTTTATTAAATTCATATCTTCTTCTTCTAGTTTTAGTTCTTTCACACAAATTTCTATCAATCAAATTGTGTTATTTTTTGATATAATAGGTATTCATATCATGTTTTTATGATTTTCTTCAATTTTTGATATATCAAATTTACTATTTTTATTATTAAGATTAATAAGTTCATTGGCCTTTTCTTTAAAATAAGGCAAATCTATATTTTTATATCTTCACTGATTTTTTAATTCTAATTCATCTTGAGAGTCATATAAATATACAAAAACATTTTGAGTTTGAGCAATATCAGAAATGTTAGAAATTAATGTATCAAAAAATCAATTTTGATCATAACAAGATCATAATTTTAAAAGCAAATCAGTTAATGATTTATAAAAAAGTAATTGTTTTTGTAATTTTAAATTATTATATAACAATAAATGTTCTTTATTAGTATCTAATCGATTCAAATCAAGAGAATTCATATTTCTTTAAAAATAAATATTAATGATTGTCAAATTATATATTTTTATTAATTAAGTCAAATATAAAAATAATTAAAAAAAATAAACTTGATTTTTATAGTAAAATAAATACTATTCTTATAGTAAATATTATTAAATATATATAGTATATAGTTATTTAATTTAAAGCAAAAACTTATATGATAACATTTAACAAAATTGTTAACAAATTGTGCAAAATGGAATGAAAAATTTTAAATTTAATAGAAATTTGAAGGATTTTTGATCCTGATTTTTGAATAAAAAATAAATTTAAAGTAAAATCTATTTATAAAATTATTTATAGGTTAAAAGCAAATAATATTATAATTCCAATAAAAAATTCTTTATATTTTATAAACAACAAAAAAACTTATAGAGATATTGATATTATAGATAAATATTATTGGTCTATTTTGAAAAAAATTATTTGAGAAAATGCATGACAAGATTATTTTATTTGATGAAATAAAGCTTTAGAATTACTTTTAAAAGACTATTCTTTACAAAATAAAGTTATTGTATATACAAAAGATGTTCAAAAAAATATAAGTATTTCAGAAAATCATTTTGTTTTATTTAAAACAATCAAAAGTTGATGAAAAACACAAAATAAAAACATTTTTTCAAAATTTTTACCTTATACTAAAAAAATAAATATTGATGGTATAATTTTTAGAATTTCTCAAGAAGAATTAAGTCTTCTAGACTCTTTAATTATAAGAAATAATGAAGAAAAAATCGATAATTATCTTATAAATAGATTTATAAAAAAATTCTCTAAATTTTTATCTAGAGAAAGCTTATGAAAATTAGTATCTCTTAAATATATTACATCTATAAATAGATTAAAATTACTTTCAAAAGAACTAAAAGAAAATGAATTATATAATAAATGTTTGGATATAGTAAAAGTAGAGGGTTGAAATTGTTTTATAAATTTAAAATAAATTATTTATGTATTAAATAATTGTTTAATTCTTCTAATTCTTCATTATTAACATTTTCTCAATTTTTAATTTTTTGTAATAAAGTTTCAAATTTTTTTTCTGAATCCAATAATTTGTCTGGATTATTTAACATAAAGATCAATTTTTCATATATATTTTTTTCATAAATAAGTGCATTATCAGATAATTTGTTTAAAAAAACTTCTCAGTTTAAATGATCATTTTCATGTTGGATAATCCTTGCAACTAATCACTTTGTTTTTAAAATATTTTTTTCTCAATATTGATTATATCATTCAACTGTTACTTCTAATGATCTTTTTACTCTAGCAAATCTAGAACTTTTATAAACACTTAAACATCATTCAAATCAATATATTTCTTCATTAGAAGATTCTGTTATTTTTGGATTTATTAAAACAGTTAATGGTACAGGTTTTATATCTGGTCTTGCAGGATTTGAAATGATTTCAAGAACAAATATTTGAAATTGACGTCAAATTTGATTAGATGCTAATCATACAGCAGTAAGACCACCTGAACGTTTAGTATCAATCAAATCTATAATGTGATTTTGTATTTCTTTATCTTTAATATAATTTATTTCATAACAGGGTTTCTTTAATATAGAATCTTTTCAATATTGAGTTATTGTTCTTATTGCCATATTAATAATTGTAACTAAGAATATAAAAAATATTTGATTAAATCAAATTATTATGTATTTTATATAAAATAATAAAAAATCAAATTAATATTAAAAATTAATGATAGTCAAGTCTAATTTTTTTAAAATTGATTCTGTAAAAGTATGAGAAAAACTGCTTTGAAAAAAACTAGTTTTTATTGATAATCAAAATAATAAATTAAGTTGAATTATAAATGAAATTGAAATTTATAAATGAAAAGAAGACGAAGCAAGTCATGCTTTTAAATGAAAAACACCTAGAAATAAATTAATGTTTGATAGTTTTGGTCATGCTTATATTTATTTAATTTATTGAATGTATTTTTGTTTAAATTTTACTACTGAAGATATTTGAATTGCTTGAGCAATTTTAATTCGTTCAGTTATACCAGAAGATTGAATTGAGATTATGAAAATAAATCGTAAAACTGAGAATATTAAAAATCTCACAAACTGACCGGGTAAATTATGTCAAGCTTTTGGTATTAAAAAAGAAAAAAATGAATTAAAACTTTGTAAAAAAAATTGAATTTATATTGAAGATATTAATTTTAAAATAAATACAAAAATACATTCTTGATCTAGAATTTGAATACAAAAGGGAAGAGATAAAATGTGGAGAATGTGGTTTTAATTTTTTTTAAATTTAATTTATGTTAAAACAATCATATTTAAATATAACTGATTTAAAAAATAAAAATCAATGTAATAATAAAATTTGAGTAGATATAATTAAAATTTTAAAAAAATATACTCTTGAAGATATTTTGACATTAGAAAAACAAGATAGACAATTTTTGGCTATCAAATTTCTTTTTATAAATTTAAAAAATAAAAAATATTTTTTACCTTTAATTATTACAAATGCATTAATTTGATATCAATTAAGCTCTAAATGAGAAGATTATTGGGAAGAATTTAGTAGGGAAGCATCTAAATTTGATTTTCAAGAAAATAAATTTGATTTAATATTAGTGGAAAAATTTTTTAAAGATTTTTTACCACAATCTAAATGAAACAAAAGACTTTTAAATATAAAAATATTAAGAATTAATAAAATACTAAATTTTTTAGAAAAAATTATTAATAAAGAAAGATATTTTTATAAAAATATCTTAGAATTTCAAACTTTATTATGTAAAATAATGAAACAAAAAAAAGATGATAAAACTATAGTTTTTGCAATAAAAATGTTTTATT
>CAYRGR010000075.1:0-5429 GCA_964423755.1 uncultured Candidatus Peribacteria bacterium | reverse complement strand
AAGATTGATGGTATTATTCATACAAATCTTTAATAGATACATTTAATGATACTATTAAAAATTTAACAGTAAATCTTTTTAGCTTCTTATTAAAAGCAATTAATGTAATTATATATATAATAATTTGATTTTTGTTTATACTTGTATGATGAAAATTAATTTATAAAATATGAAAAAAAATTATATTTAAATAAGAAAATAAATATAAGTTATACCTAATAAACATTAGTTTTTAGCCCTTTTCTTTTTAAAAATCTTTTATATTAAACTAGATTGTTTCACTACAGGGAAATTATAAAACAATTTTTATCGGATACAATATAACAAAATATAATTTATTTTTTAACTTTATATTATTATGTTAGAAACAAATGATGCAAATTTTACAAAAGACATATCTTCTTGAATTTGTCTTGTAGATTTTTGGGCCGAATGGTGTTGACCATGTAGAGCAATGCTTCCAAAAATGGAAGAATTATCAAATAAAATTTGAGATAAGGCAAAAATTTTAAAAATTAATGTAGATGAAAATACGTTTATTACATCAAATTTTAAAATCATGAGTATTCCAACTTTAATCTTGTTTAAAGATTGAAAAAAAATAGATCAATTTACATGAATGCAAGATATTAATTTTTTGGAATCTAAAATTAATGAAATTTTAGATAAATAAATTATCTAAACAATAGCTAATTTTAGGAAAATTTTATATATAAAAAGACTTTATTTTTGACTTTTTGAGATTTTGTTTAAAATATTAATAGTTTTAATCAAAATTCAACAGTTTAAATAATTTAATTCAAATAACAAAATTAATATATATTATGTCAACAGAAATAATAGCTTTTATAGCTTGATTTATAATTTCAGGCGCGTTTTTATATTTTTTTATGCAGAAAAAAATAAAATTATTATCAAAAGAAAAAAACGATATTTTTAATGAAGAAAAAAATAATTTAAATAAAGAAAAAAATATTTTAGAAGAAGATAAAAAGAAATTAGAAGAAATTAAAACAAATATTGATTTAAGAAGTCAAAAAATAGATAAAATGGAAGAAAAAATTCTTGAAAAAGAAGATAAATTAGATAAAAAATTAGATGAAATTGAAATCAAACAAAAAGATTTATTAAAACAAACAGAAGATTTAAATAAATCACAACAAAATTTAGAAAAAAAGAAAAGTGAATTAAGTACTCAATTATCCTCAATAGCAAAATTAACACTAGAAGAAGCTAAAGAATTAATAATAAAACAGACAGAAGAATTATATGAAAAAGATTTTGTAAATTTTATAGAAAAAAAGAAAAGTGAATTAAAATTAAAAGAAAAAGAGATTTCTAAAGAAATTATTATTAAATCTATACAACAATATGCGGGTGAAGTTATTTCTGAAAATACTCAGACAACTATACATTTAGAAGATGATAACATTAAATGAAAAGTAATCTGAAAAGAATGAAGAAATATTATAGCTTTTGAAAGAGCAACTTGAGTTTCTTTAATTATAGACGATACACCAGACACAGTGTTTATTTCTAGTTTTGATTTATTTAGAAGATATATAGCCAAAAAATCATTAGAACAATTATTAGAAGACAAACGTATTCAACCAGCTCGTATAGAAGAAGTTGTAGAACAAAATCAAAGAGATGCAGAAAAAATAATATTTGATTTATGAGAAAAGACTATAAACGAAATGTGAATTACTTGAATTCCAGAAGAGATAGTTAGTTTATTATGAAAACTTAGATTTAGGACTAGTTATTGACAAAATATATTAACTCATTCTAAAGAAGTTGCATATATTGCAGAGATGATAGCAAAAGAAATTTGAGCAGATCATAATTTGGCATTAAAATGATGATTACTTCATGATATAGGTAAGGCGATGGATCATGATATAGAATGAACACACCCAGAAATTTGAGCTCGTATAGCTAAAAAACATTGATTTTCTTCAAATTTAATAAATATAATTGAATGACATCATGATAATATTCCTTCTACATGTATAGAAACTATGATAATACAAGTAGCTGATACAATAAGTGCCGTAAGACCATGAGCTCGTAAAACTTCAGTAGAACAATATATAAAAAGAATTCAAGAAATGGAAAAGTTAGTTTCTGAATTTAATTGAGTTAATAAAGTATATGCACTTAGTGCATGAAGAGAGGTAAGAATATTTGTAGATTCTGATATAGTTTCTGATCTTGAAGCAGAAAAATTAGCAAGAGAAATTGCTTTATCTATAGAAAAAAATCTAAATTACCCTTGAGAGGTAAAGGTAAATCTAATTAGAGAAAAAAGAATAATTGAATATGCAAGATAAAAAATAATAATTTATTTATAATTTATTTTTCATGTATCCACAAATTGAATTTTTTTGAATTACAATATATACATTTTGATTATCATTAAGTTTTTCTTTTGTTTTATTTTTTTGGATGCTATATAAGTTATCTTGAAAATTTGGCATTAACACAAACTTTTTTTTATGAAATATATTTTATTTTTTTATTTCTTCATTTATTTTTTCTAGATTATTTTATGTAATTGCGGAATGGAAAGATTATAAATATATTTTTAATGAATGATTTTTAAAATTTTTCTTTATGTCAGATTACAATTTTTCTTTAATATGATGAATTTTTGGTTTTTTGCTTATTTTATTTATACAAATAAAGAAATTTAAATTAAATAGTAATAAATTTATAGATGCTGTTGTTTTATCATTTTTATTTGCATGAATTATTTGATATATTTGAACATTTTTGTGATGACAAATTTGTTGAACTCCTACAGATTTGCCCATATGAATAACTTCAGATTCACTAAGTAAATGCGCATACACCATGTCTACTTTTCCATTGTCTATTATATATACAGTAATTGTGTTTTTGTTATTTGTAATTTTTTATATTTTAAAAATTTTTATAAAAACAGAATGATTAATATGATATATTTGAATTATTATTTTTTGTTTATTTTTATTAATATTTGAAAATTTTAATTGAAATATAGATATTTTTAAATCTTATTTTTATTTAAATATTAATCAAATTGGTTCTATTTTATTAATATTATTATGAATTAGATGATTAATAAAGATTTACAAAAAAGAAATTATGTAATTATATTTTTAATATTTTCATATTCATTTTTAACTGGAGTTTTTTTAACTAATATATACAATAATTTTATTGTATATATTTTTTTATTAATTATTTTAATATCGATTCAATTAATTTTTTATTTTAAAGAAATTATTAATTTAATATTTATATGATTAATTTGATTTTTAATTTGAATTTTTTTAAGTATTTACAATTTAAATTCAATTAATATTAAAGAAGATTTTTTAATAAAACAAACTAATAATTTTACTAAAAAAATTGATATAAAATGAAAAGTTAAATATAATTATTCTCAGGATGAAAATCTTAGTTCTTATTTAATTTCAATTATTGATTTAAATTGAAATAAAATCAATTTTGATATAAATTTAATTATTAAAGTTAATAAAAAATCTTTTTTACAAACATGAGACATTGTTGCTTTTAATTCAAAAATTATAAAACCAGAAAATATAGATAATTTTGAATATGATAAATATTTATTATTAAAAAATGTTTATGGTACAAGTTATGTTTATAATTTTATTTTAGTATAAAATGAAATTTGAATATACGACAAGTTTATTGTTTATATAAAAACAAATTTTTTAAATATTATAAACTCTATTTACCCAAAAGATACGGCTCCTTTTTTGTGATGAATTTTAATTTGAACTAGATCTGAATTATCTAAAGAATTAAAAAACAACTTTAATAGATCTTGATTAACTCATATAGTTGCTGTGAGTGGTTTTAATATAACAATAATTATTACTTTTTTTACATTTTTATTAAAATATTTCCCTTATCAATTAAGGATTATATTTATTACATGTTTTGTAATAATTTTTACTTCTATAGTTTGAGATCAAATATCGGTAATAAGAGCTTCTATAATGTGACTTATAGCATATTATTTTTTAAATTTCGGAAAAAAAGTAAATAGCTTTAATTTTTTAGTATTGTTAGTTATTATTTTTACTTTAATTAATCCTTTAACACTTAATTATGATATTAGTTTTCATTTATCTTTTTTGGCTGTTTTGTGAATTTTATATACACAAGATTTTTTTAAAAAAATATTTTATTTTATTACAGATAAATTTTCAATTAAAGAAGCATTAATAATGACTTTTAGTGCTTTATCTTTTACCTTACCTATTGTAATTACAAATTTTTGATTATTATCGATAATTTCTCCACTTACAAATTTATTGGTAACTCCATTTATTCCACTTATTATGCTTTTTTGAATAATTAGTGTGGTTTGTTATTTAATTTATCCAATAATTTGAATATTAGTTTGATTTTTAGCTTGGATTTGTACTAAATATGTTTTGTTAATTATAAATTATTTTTGAAGCTTAAGCTTTAGTGTTATTTCAATTGATTTGTGAGTTTATAAATATATAGCAGAAATGATTTATTTTATAATATTAATTTTTTTGATTTTATTTTTTAAAGATACCAAAAAATAATAAATAAAGATTTAAATTAAGCTCTATTTAAATATTCTTTTGTACGAGTATCTACTTTTATTTTATCTCAATTTTTTATAAATAAAGGCACATTAACCTTTAATCCAGTACTAAGTAATGCTGGTTTTTTTCATCATGTTGCCGTGTCTCATCTTTCTCATGGAGGAGTTTCTGTAACTTCTAAAATTACAACTGGTTCTAATTGTATATTTATAGGAAGTCAATTAAATTCTTGTAATATTACTTTATCTTGTTCAACTAAAAAATATTTATTTTCTCAAATAATATCTTTATCCAAAGATATTTGATCATATGTGCTAGTATTCATAAAATGATATCATTCATTATCTTCATACAAAAATTCTGCAGAAGAATAAGTAATATTTGCTTCTTCTATTTTATCTACTTCTCTAAAAGTTTTTGATACAATATTTCATGTAAGCAAATTTTTTAAAGAAGTTTTTTGCAATCATTTTCATTGAGCTACTTTGACATGCTCAAATTTTAAAACTTCATAAGGTATATTATCTACAAGAATTTTTTTACCAGTTTTTACATCTTCCATTGTTGCCATATTTAATAAGTTTAAATAATAAAATAAATAATGGGCACTAATTAAATATAATAAATTATACAAAGTATCTTAAAATTTTAGACTTAAGATTTTTTTGTAATTAAAAATTATAATATACAATTTAAAAAATTGTAAAATTTAATTTTATTTTTATAAAATTTTTAAAAAACGAAAATCAGAAATTAAAAAATATATATAATATTTATTTACATTTCGTATAAGTAAATAGGCAATCTTCATTTTTCTCGACTTATTTCTTT
>CAYRGR010000074.1:0-5498 GCA_964423755.1 uncultured Candidatus Peribacteria bacterium | reverse complement strand
TAAATAAAATGTATTAAATTAATGATTATTTGACCGAAGAAAACTAAGAAATAGTAGTAAAAATCATTTTTTATATATAAAACTAATATACAACATATACTTAAAAAATGAAATTTAAATTTATTATTATTAAAACAATATAACAATTTATTATATATTTTTAAATATAAAAAAATATTCATATAAATTTTAATATATAAAATCCTCTTATATGTCAAATAATATAGTAACTGAATTTAATCGTTTTCTAAGTCTACATTTAAGTAAAAATAATATTGAAAATCCCAATTTATTCACCCACACACGAGTGGGATATCCAGGAGGATCTTTTTATATAAAACCAGGAGAAGATCAACAAAAATTTTTAAATTTATATTCTGATGTTTTAAAATATAAATATAGGAATGAAAAAGGAAAAGATATCATTTTAAACTTTTCAGAAAAACAAGGAAGAATAGGTCCATTGATGACAGATTATGACTTCGAATTCAATAATAAAGTTGTTGATTATGAAAAGAATAAAGACAATGAAGATTTTTTAAAACATAGATATAATGAAGATGATATAATCATAATTATTAAATATATTAATAATCTTATTTTTGAATATTTTGATATAGATGAAAAAGAAATTAATGCTTATGTATTAGAAAAAAATAGCGCAACTTTAAAATTTGATAAAAACAAAAATTTTAAATATATTAAAGATGGTTTTCATATTTGCTATATATTACCATTTACAACTGAACAAAGATATTTAATATATAATAAATTAAAATCATATTTTGAAGATGGTGATAAATTAAAACATATTAAGTTTACTAATTCATACGATTCAGTTTTTGATGAAAGCACAATTTCAAGAAATAATTGGATGATGTACGGATCATGTAAAACTATCGATGATAATCATTATTATTATTCGTGTAAATATTATTATGATTATAAATGTAATAAATTTCACGTATTAGATGATAGATACGATTTAGTAATTTATTTTAGTGTTCAGCAATATATAGATTGCGATGACGATGAAGCATTAAAAATAAAAGATAAATATATCGAAATTCTTGAAAATAATAATTCATTAATGAATAGTAATAAAAATAAATCTAATATTTTAAATCAAAATAAACAATTTGATCAACAAAATATAATTCCTACAAAACAAGAGAAAGATTTAACAGATATTTATTTTAAATTAAATTCTCAAACTCATGAAAAATTCTATTTTACAAACACAGATATTAATCCTATTAATATCGATGAAGCACGTCAATATTTGGAATTATTAGATAAAGATAGATGCGAAGATTATAATAAATGGATTGAAATATGTTGGATTCTTAAATCTATAGGTAATAATAAAGATTTATATGATCTTTTTGTTGAATTTTCTAAATCATCAACAAAATTTAGCGAAGACGCTTGTTTAAAATATTGGAACAGAGCAAGAACAGAAGGTAATCTTAAAACTATAAATTCACTTAGATATTATGCAAGATTAGATAACCAAGATAAATTTAAGCAATTATCTTTTATAATTAATGAAAAATTAATTAATTATATAATAGATGAACAAACAGACGCGGATATTGCAAAATATATATATAGTATATATAAAGGTCGTATAGTTTGTACTGATGTTAAAAATGAAACATGGTATATATATAATAAGCATAAATGGACTCGATCAGACAATAATGTTGTTATGTTCAATTTAATTATTAATGAAGTAGTAGATGATTTTAATTTAATTTTAGATAAAAAATATAAATTATTATCTAAAGATAAACCGATTCAACCTATGATAAATATTATAGATGAAGATAAAAATTTTAATCTTGACGATGATGTTGAAAATATACAAATAAATAATAAAATAGAATCTTTACATTGTAATGCAGCAATAAAAGAATACAATGAAAATATGAAAAATTACAGGGACAAAGTTAATAAAAAAATAGCTATTTATAAAAAACTTAAAAGTAAATTAAAAAATAATACACCTGTTAAAAATATAATAAGTACGTGTAAAATGGTTTTTTATGTTGAAAATTTTGAAGAAAATCTTGATTTAAATCCTTATTTAATTGGTTTTAATAATGGAATTTATGATCTTTCAAATAAAAAATTTAGAAATGGAATTCCAGAAGATTATGTTTCTTTTTCAGTTGGTTATGATTATACAGATGATTATAATTTAAATGATGAAATATTTACTAAAATTAATAAATATTTCGATGATTTATTCCCAATATCTGAAGTTAAAGATTACGTTTTAAGATATTTAGCAAGTAGATTAGAAGGTCATAATATTAATAATCAATTTAATATATGGTCCGGTTCTGCATGTAATGGAAAATCTGTTTTTACTTCATTATTAGAAAAGATATACGGCGATTATTATCATGTATTAGAACATACAGTTATAACACAAAAACGAGCATGTAGTTCTGCAGCATCTCCAGAAATAGCAAACACAAAAGGAAAAAGAATAATTACAATACAAGAACCAGGAGCAAATGATAATTTAAAAGTGGAATTTATTAAGCAACTTTCTGGCGGACAAGATAAAATAACAACAAGACATTTATATTCAAAGCCAATTTCATTTGTTCCACAATTTGAATTAATATTAATTTGTAATCAAATTCCATTAATTGATAATAATGACCAAGGAATATCTAGAAGATTATCAGTGGTTAATTTTATAACTAAATTTGTGCAAAAACAACCTAAAAAAGATTCAAATGAAAGACGAGGAAATCCAAATATTATTAGAATAATTAAAAATAATGAATGGACAGCTCCTATTATGTGGTTGCTTATTAATAAATATTATAAAGAATATTTAGAAGTTGGATTACAAAAACCAACAACTGTAGAATATTCAACTAATAAATATATTAATGATAGTGATGAAATTAAATCTTATATATTGGATAATTATGTGTTATTAACAGAAGAAAATTATGAAAAGAATAATAAAGACTATAATAAAATTAAATTTTCTGATTTATATGAAGATTATACTAAATGGTCTAAATCTCATTTTACATCTGGAAAATCAAAATCAAAACAGAAATTTAAAGAACATTTGATAGATAATATTAATTTATCGGTTGATAATAAAGATTATATGGTTGGTTTATATGTTAAAAATAGCGAAGTTGATACTATATCTTAAATATTTTTTTATTTATTAAAATCTCTTATAATAAAATAGTTTTAATGATAAAATTAAAATTAAAATTAAAATAGTTTTATTATTTAAATCATTTAAATTATTTTGACTATTATTTTTTAATAATTTTAAATTTATTAAAAATTGAAAATAAAACTATTTAATAAATTATATTATATTATATAAATTATATTTTTTATAGTCATATAAAAAGTTTAAAAAAAGTAAGTTTAAAAAAGTTTAAAAAAGTAAGTTTAAATAAAATGGAATCAACATCTAACAAACAAAATTTAGAATATTTCAGTGCAACTAATTCTTTTGATCCTTCATTAATTGATATAAAACCAATTACTGCAGCAACAATTAAAAAAGATGAAAAATCACCTCAAATAACATTATTTGTTTCAATGAAAAATAAAGGTCCCGTTCAATTTAAAACTGATAATATTATTATGGCTGAAAATGGTTCTATAACATGGACTGATAAATTAAGCCAGTTTTATAAAGGTGAAAATGATCCAAAAAGATTTTTTATTAATATTCCGTGTGATAAAAGTCAACAAAATATTAATAATTTAATTAAATTTGCTACGGATATAGATGATTATTTAACAAGTGATAAGTTTAAAAATTATTGTTTTGATTATTATATTAAATCAATGGGTAAATTAATTTTTTCATATAGTCCTTTATATAAAGTTAATAATAAGGTGTCACCGGACGGAGAAAGAATATTTTTAGATAGAATTAGAGCAAAATTTCAAACAGAATATAAACCAATCCAAACTGATGAAACACCAAGAATTTTAACTCCAGTTTATATAAATAAAAAATTATTAACTAAAAAAGATGAAGATGATAATAAACCAGTTGAATTAAGAATAAAATCATTTGCTGATATAGAAGAAAATATTAAACAACATACTAATTTAAGATTAGTTTTAAGTATAATGAAAATTTGGGTTAAAAAACCATTACCTTCTAATAAAATACTTGAATATGGTTGTATTTTAAAAGTTCAGCAATTATATATTCTTAATAAGAATTCTAATGAATTTAATAAGCATCGTTGTGCATTCGGAGATGCTGAATTAATTACTGATATAATACCTGATAAAATTTTAGATAAAAAAACTAAATTAAAACAACAAAAATATAATAAGTTTGATGATTTAAGTGATTCTGATAAATCTGAAGATTCTGAAGAAGAATTATCAGAAGAATCTGAAGAAGAAACTTCGGAATCAGAAGAAGAAGAAGAAAAGAAAGAAGAAGAAAAGAAAAATAAAATAATCGAAAAGAAAAAATTAATAAAATCACCAACGAATAGAACAATGATTATAAAAAAAGAAAAAAATCCTAAAGAAATATTAAAAAAGGATATTCCTGAAAAGAAACTTAAAAAAAAAATCATAGTTGAAAAAAATAAAATAACTAAAAATTTTAATTCTAGAAGACCATCGCCGCCTCCAAGTAAAATAGACGATGAATTATCTGATAAAACAGAAGATTCTGAAGAAGAATCTGAAAATTAAATAATTTTTTTTAAAATTAAATAAAAAAATAATAAAAAAGTTTTTAATTTATAATAATATTAATATTATTATAAAAGTTTTAAAATATTTTTTATATTGTTATTGTAAATAATTTGTCTTCATTATTAATAAAATCATTTTCTGATTCTATATTTATCAATCGTTGATTATTTTTCTTTGTTATTTTTTTCATTTTTTTAATTTGTTTATTTTTCCTATCAATATTATTGTATTGGTTAAAAACTAATTGAATTTTATCATAATTATTAATTATATAATCAATTATTTTATTAGAGATAATCCATTTAAAAAAATTTAATTGGGCGATTGTTGTTAAAAATCTATTGTTATTATTTAATTTAAAATAAAATATTTTTTGTCTTTTAAATGGATCAAAATATTGCTTTGTTAAATCTTTTGTTTGGTATTTATAACTAAGAAATATATTAATTATATTAGGATTATTTAAACTTAGAAAATCATTAATTAAAAAATCTTTTTCTACTTCATTTCCAGTATTAATATTTATATAAATAATATTATTATAAGAGTAAATTAAAACAAACCATTCTAAAAATCTCAAGGATAATTTTTTATTTTGGAATGAATTTTTATTTATAATATTATAAATAATATCATTGTAATTATTATCAAGTTGATTATAAAATCGATTTATATTAATTATCTGATTTAATTCATTATTTGTAAATTCAATATTATAAATATTATCAATATTATATATTTCCATAATAATTAATTATATATTTCTTTTTATA
>CAYRGR010000073.1:0-5501 GCA_964423755.1 uncultured Candidatus Peribacteria bacterium | reverse complement strand
TCTGTAGTTTTAGTAAGATGATGAAGAGTAAAAGATTTACCATGAGTAAGATATCATATACTTAGATGAGTTTTAGATACTCAATGAGTAGATAAAAGAATGAGATGAAGAAGTCTTTATTGAACAAAGAAACCAAAAGTAAAAAAATAATATACCAAATAATTTTAATTTTTAATATTTAATTTTTAAAATGAGCACAAAAGGTTCTATAAATACAAGCTTAAAAAATCAAACAATTCTTAAATTTGTTAATTATGTAATGCAAAAAGGTAAAAAATCTTTAGCATTAAAATTAATTAGCAATTCATTAGAACAAATTAATTTAAAATGATTTAAGAATCCAGAAGAAGTTTTTGAAAAAGCTATAGATAATGTTATGCCAAAAATTGAAGTTAGACCAAAAAGAGTAGGATGATCTATTTTTCAAGTACCACAAGAAGTTAATCCTAAAAGACAATTTGCATTAGCTACTAGATGGATTTTAGCTTGATCAAAACAAAAATCTTGACAAAATTTTTCTAAAGCTTTAGCTCAAGAATTGATTGATGCTTTTCAAGAAACTTGAAGTGCTTTTAAAAAGAAACTAGATGTTTATAAAATGGCTGAATCTAATAAAGCTTTTGCACGTTTTGCAAATCATAAACAAAGATAATTATTTATTATAAAATATAAAAAATCTACATTTTAATTTTAACCTTATACTAGCTTATGGCACATAAAAAAGCCCAATGATCTACACAAAATGGTCGTGATTCAAATTCCAAAAGACTTGGTATTAAATTATTTTGATGAGAAAAAACTAAATCATGAAATATTATAGTAAGACAAAAATGAAATAAGTTTTGGCCATGAATTTGAACTGAATGATGAAAAGATTTTACAATATTTGCAGTCAAAGATTGAGTGGTTTATTTTACAGAAAAAAATAGAACAAGATTTGATTGAAGTGTTCATAAAGATATATATGTAAATATTAAAAATTAATTTTTATAAAAAAAATAAGGTTTAACCTTATTTTTTTTAAATTATATTATGTTCTGATATTATACCTAAACTAAATTGATCGACTCTCGTGCGGAGCACAAGCTAGTCTACTTTAAAGGATTTTAAAATTTATCCTCGCGAATGCGGGGATCAAAATTTAGGAAAACCAAATTTACTTAAGCATATTAGACAATTAATTCGAATTTAATATTTAGCATATCTTAAATAGTTTTTAAAAAGAAACTGAAAACCAGTTTTATTTATTATATAAATACAAAAATAATTAATTTGTTTTTTTGAAAAATTAATTTTAGATACAAAAAATATAATATCTTTATTTACTATATAATTTTAAACAAGTGAGAATTATAAAATATGCTTTAAAAAATATTATTAGAAATAAGTTTTTATCTTTTTCTGCTTTTTTGGTTTTATCGTTAATAATTTTTTTTATTAACATTTTAATTTTATCAAATTATACTACTGGATATTTAATAAGCAAAATAAGTTCTAAGCTTACTATTTCTATTTATCTTAAACAATGATATACAAAAACCAATTCTGATGTAATAGATTTAATTTCAAATATAAAATCTTTAAATAAAGAATTATGAGTAAAGTATATCTCATCTCAAGATGCTTTTTTTATTTTACAAAAACAAGATCCAGATCTTGCTAGTATTATTGATCCAGAAGAAGACAATCCATTACCAGCATCAATTTTTGTTGAAAAAATATGACTTAATGAATATGAATATTTGGATACAATAATTAGTAAATACAAAAACATTATAGTATATGATGAAAATAAATCTAAAAAAAATATTATTGATTATAAGGCCCAGTATGAAAGAATCAACTATGTAATAAAAATATTTAATTATATTCAGTATTGAATATATTGTATTATTTGTTTTTTTATATTTTCCGTATTTATTATAATTTATAACACAATATGAAATTTTATCTTTTTTTATAGAGAAGAAATTAAAATCACAAAATTGGTTTGATGAGATAATATATTTATTTATGGACCTTTTAGTTTACAATGATTTATATATACTATAATATCTACAATTATAAGTATTTTTATATTTTTTTATATTATAAAAACCATTAATATTTATATGATATCTGATTTTCCTAAATTTATTAATGATTTTATAATTTTAAATTACAAATATTTTATAATAGAGATTTTGATTTTATCTATAACTTGATTCTTAAGCTGATTTTTGTCATCAATTAGATTTATTAATACCAAAAATTAAGTAGTATCTATAAAGAGTTCAATGTAGAAAACTATATTAATTAATAGAAAAAATTTTAATAAAATTAATATTATTATTCCATTTAGTATCACTTCAAATATATAAATCTCATAAATTTCAATTTAAAGTAATGTTTTGTTGTAATAAAAGAGATTGCTTAGGTCACTTAGTATGAATTATTTCAATTTTTTTATTATCTCAATTTATACTAAGTTTTATTTTATATAAGTCATTATTGTTAATTTCGTCTTTTAAATTCCTGGTGTCATTAATAAAAATTTGATTATCTCATATTTTTATTAAATTTACACCATTAATACTACTACTATTATTTAGTATTTGTTTTAAATATTTTCATTTTATTTGTATTCTTATATCAAATTTATTTTTTAGTCCCAAACTAGATATGTCATATTTTATATTACCAGATGTTATTGTATTAAATCAAATTTTATTTTTAAATTTATTTAATATTTGATTTCTAAAACTTGGGTCATTTTTAAATGGCATATCTAAATTAATTGATTCTGTTCCTAAAAATATTTTTTCTAAATTTCTTTCGAACACAATTTCACCTGATGTTAAAATTCCACTACTTGTACCAGGAAAAATATTTCAATTTTTATCATATAAAAATATATCTCAAGACTCACTATATTGAGCGTAAGCTAATAAATTATTATTTCTACATCAAAAATGTGCAAATAAAGAACTTCATTTATTACATTTTTTATCTTTAGGAGTTTCTGTTGTAGGATATTCTTCTAATCAGAGAGGTATTTCTATTTCTTTGATTCAAGACTGTAATTGATTTACAAATCAAGCTCAAGAAGCATATAGCTGTATTTTTATTGCTCCAATTTCAAATCATGTAATATTATTTAATTCAATAACTCAAGAATTACTAGAAACTGGAAATAATTTATTAGTAGAACTTCAAGTTATTTTTACAAAATTTGCTCATTTATTTTCTAAGCTTAAATTAATCATTCAGGTCAAACTTTTTGTAATATCTAAAATTTTTGGAATATACGAAGAATTTAAATATGATATAGGTTCTAATGTTTTATTGACTATTGTATTATCTAAATTTCATGTGCTTATAATAGTATTGTCAGTATCTGTACTATATTTTAATAAAACAGAATCTTCTCATGGTTTAACTTCCATATATGTTTTATTATCTTCAACAATAAATCATGATCAAGAAAAATCAGGTCAGATAAATGTATTATCGTTCTCTAATACTTTTTTTTCTACTTCTAT
This sequence comes from uncultured Candidatus Peribacteria bacterium, assembly GCA_964423755.1. Taxonomy (GTDB): domain Bacteria; phylum Patescibacteriota; class Gracilibacteria; order BD1-5; family UBA2023; genus CAYRGR01. Next base: position 1,980 of record CAYRGR010000073.1, on the reverse strand, counting down.
TTTTCATTCAATAAGATTTATACTTCAGCTTCCATTTCATTCATTGCTCATTCAAAAAACAGTTCATCTTAATGACGCTGCTGCATTATCAGTTTCTATTTTAAATTCTGAATCTTGTTCTAATTTTGGGGCTTTTACCCAAACTTCTCATAAATTAAGTGTTAGTAGTACTTTTGTGACAATATTATCATTATTTTTATATTTTAAATCTGTAAAAACTAATTTTGTTTCTTTAGTTTCATCTCATATTTGTAATTCACTTCAATCTGATAAATATACATTTGCAATTCATCATGTGCTTATTTTTAAAATATCTCATTCTACAATTTCTCTAATTATATCTGAATCATTTATTTTTATACTTCAAGAATAAAAATTTATATTTCAAATTAATTTTAATTCATAAGGATTATATGGTAAATATTGTTCACTTCAATGAATTAAAAAATTGGGTCAGCCATATTCTTTTATTATTCAAGACAAATCTTCTCAGGGGAAATCTCATTTTATATAAGTGCTGTAGGATCATTTATTATTTAAAAGAGTGGCAAATTGGTAATTTAATGTATCTCAATTTGTTTTTGCGTATGCATAAAAATTATTACTTTGCGGATCAACAGGTAAATAATTCATAAATTGTTTAGGAAAAGTTTTTGTAGTAACAAATCAGCTTACTCAATATGCTAATTCACCAGAGTGAGTATATATGCCATTTTCATCATAATATTGTTTATTTCAATTTGGCTCAGGATATATCTTATTTACTTCATAATAAGCATTAATTGTATTTTGTAATGTATCAATATCCACAATGCGTCTTGTATTATATTGAGAAAGTTTATAACTATGTGAATAAGTGACTCAAATAATTCAAATAGTTAAAATTATCAGGATTGTCATTATAATTTCAGCTAAACTAAAACCTCAATTATGTTTTAAATTTTTCATAATAAATATATAAAATATTAAAAAATTTTTAATACAATTATTTTAGAATGTTTTTAAGGAAAAGTCAATAGTTTTTGATTTATTATTTTTATACATTTTTACTAAAATTTATATATTGTTTTTATGGCTTAAAATAATGATAATTAAAAATAAATATTATTTAAGTTTTATAATTTCTTCATACAATTGATATAATTTTTGTACTCAATTTTCTAATACAAAATAATGAAAAATATAAAATATTAATAGTATTCATAAAATTAAATTTAAAAAGGAAATACAAAAAAATACTATAATTAAATCAGTTTTTATAAAAAATTGTATTAATATAGATAAAAAAAATATCAAACCAAAAAATAATGTTACTAATAAATGCATTAATCTTTCGTGTTGAAAAAAACTAATTTGTATTAAATGATTTTTTTTTAAATTTTCTATATCAATTTTTATATTTTTTTGTGATAAAGTTTTTTCTAAAAAAATAATATATTTTTTTAAATAGGTTTTCATAAAAATTGTAGTTTATACTTATTTTAAATTATATCTAATATGAATTGTTTTTGTTTTTTTTAAAGACTTTTAAATTAGACTAGTTTTCTTTACCAAGAAACCGTTAAACAATTTTATTTGAGTATAATATACTTAAAACAAGTTTTTATTCAAATTTATATGCTTAAGTAAATTTATAAGTAAATTTAGTTTTTTTGAACTTTAATTTTAAAATCCTTTAAAATAGATTAGTTTTTGTCCTATGAATATTGATTAGTTTAGTTTGTGTATAATATAAATTCTTTTAATTTGATAAAAAATTTTTTTTTAATATATTAATTATGTTTTATTACTTGATGAAAATTGTTTAATAGTCTTACTGACGTGAGATTTAATCTAATTTAAAAGGTGTTTAAAATCGAAATTTAATTTTCATTAAATATGACAATAAAATTATAAGTGTTTATTTAATATAATTATAAATTTTTATGTCTTTTGTTCATCTTCATGTACATACAAATTATTCAATATTAGAATGACTTT
>CAYRGR010000072.1:0-5559 GCA_964423755.1 uncultured Candidatus Peribacteria bacterium | reverse complement strand
AATATTATTTTCAACTAAAATATTATTTCATGAAGTAATAATTCAAAAATTAATATTTTTTATTTTATTATTTCTGATAATCACATTACTTCCGTTTGTTTGTAGTGCATTTGCAACCTTATTATTCCAATCATTCTCAGTAAATCAGCTTATACTAGAAACAGAATATATATTAGCATTTTCAAAAACAATATCACTTATAGATCAATGCCAATTATGGTTTAATAAATATACCAAATATTGCCAATTAGCAGTTTTTTCTCATCTTATTGTAAGACCATTAAATTTCCATTTTGTTCATCCATATAATCTTATTTGATCAAAAATAGGAGTACTACCTGGAGCTGCAGAAATAGTAATATAATCGCTATTATAATATCAATAAATATTTACAGTTCAGTAATTACCAGATTTTAAATAAATTGTACTTCCTGGTTTTACTGGTCAATTTGGATTAATAATTTTTAAAGGCGCAGAATTTCTGTAAGGATAAGAAACAGGGCCTTCTGATTGAATTTTTGTAATATCCAGAGTTTTCCAAGGACTAGCTTCACTTCAATTATTAGAATCACTTCCATTTACAGGATCTACATAAAAAATATTTTGTTCCACAGTACTTCATGTATTTGTTATTGTACATACTTTTGTTCCGCTTATAGATCTTGAATTACCACAATTGCTAGTTTGAGTTAATGATTCTCATTCGCATACTGTATTGGTGTCAGGAGTCCAAGAAGAATCTGTACAAGTATTACAACTTTTTGTTCCGCTTACAGACCTTACATTTCAACAATTACTTGTCTGAGTAAAATTTGTATTAGAACAAACAGTACTTGGATCTGGTGACCAAGAAATATCAGAACATGTACTACAACTTTTAGTTCAAGTTGATTGTCTTGAGTTACCACAATTACTAATCTGAGTAAAAGTTTCTGTAGAGCAAACTGTAGAAGTATCTGGAGTCCAAGAAGAGTCAGTACAAGTATTACAACTTTTAGTTCAAGTTGATTGTCTTGTATTGTTACAATTACTTGTCTGAGTAAAATTTGTACCAGTACAAACAGTACTTGTGTCAGGTGTCCAAGAAGAGTCTGTACAAGTTGTGGATGGCTTATTTATAGTTACTACAGTTTCAGAACAATATCTTTTACCAGAAGCTATATGACAAATCCTATAATAATTTGTTCCTGCTGGAGCTTTTGTATCAGTATAAGTGAGAATGTCTGCATTAGTGGTAAAATATATATAACTATTTTCTGGATATACAGGATTTGATACTGTAGAAGATCTTACGAGCTTATAAAACGTAAATGCCTCGCTATGATTATATTTACTCCAAGAAGTAGTCACTTTTCAGTCACTACCAAGTGAGGCCGTAAAGGTAATAGTATTATCATAAGTCACAGGATCGTAGGCGGAAATTTGAAAATTAATAATAGATCCACTAATTACTAGCAAAGAAACTAAAACAAACAATGTGATTTTATTTTTCATAATGGATGAGATTAGGAAATAAAATATTTTTATTACTTGTTGTAATTTTTTGGATATATAATTTAGTTTATTTTCTCATTAAATAAATAATTTTATTTGAAGGTACGTCGTAAATTTCCATTATTTCATTTGTTTTTAAATTATTATCTTGTATATATTGTTCAATTTTTGGATAAACTTTTATAATTCCTGCTATTATTGAAAAACTATTTTTGTAAGGAAATTCCACTACTATAGAATTTTGTATAGGAATTTCTTTTATTTTAAAACTTTTTTCCTTTAAATAAATAATTTTATTATAATCTCACTTTTCCAAAATACAACCCGCGATACTTCGTAGCTCATTAACTGGCACTTTTTTTGGATTATCATAATAAATACCAAAACCTTTAAAAGTTTCAATTTTATACTCATTTAATAAAGAATAGTAAATATCATTTTGAATCTTTGCAGTTCATTTGTAATCACCTTTATGATCTTCATAAATAAGTACAAATGGACCCATTTCTTTTTCTTCAATTATAATTTTTGAGAAAAAACCCAAATAAAATAAAAATAAAACAATTCCAATAATAATGAATACAATTACACCAAATATAATTTTTATTGTTGTCATATTAATTTTTTATTTAATAATTAAAAGATCTATTTAATTTACTTTAACGCCCCAATAAATTTAAAACGAGGAATTTTTTTGTCTTTTATCAAGACCTTTTCTAAAAACATCTTTTTTGGTCTAACCCACATTGTATTTGCTCCTTTACCTTTAATTGGATCTGGGTGATTATAAACTACTATTTCTTATAAAGTTTCACTGTTTAGAGCAGTTCCAATTACTTCAACCTTTGTACCTTTATAGTGTAAATATGTTCCGATTTTAATTTTTTGCATAAATTATTTTTATTAAGATTTTAAACATTATTTATAATAAAAGTACCAGGTTGTGTAGAATGATTTATTCGTAAAATTCATAAGTTTAAATTATTATAAATAAACTAGTTTTAATTCCAAAAGTTTTTCTAATTTTTGTATTGGTGTAATATAATTTAGGGCCTAGAGTAGTTGTTTGTTAAATTTTTTCATAATTTATATAAATTTTAATATATATGATACAAACTATTTTATTCAATAAGGTAAAAAAAACAAAAAACGAATAATTATTTCTAAATATTCGCTTATTTAAAACAAATTGAAGGTCTTAACTGTGAGTAATGTTTGAACTTTTGTGGAGAATTATTATAAAATAGTGAAAAAATCGAAAGAAGTTTTAGATAAATGTATAGAATTTATAATTATTGGCTATTTTTATTTATGAAAAAAAATTAAATTGAAATATTTTAATAAAAGAGTATCGGGGTTTTATTTTTGTACCCTTAATTAATTAAAGAGTTTTAATTTGTATCATTCTTTTAATTTTTCAAATTTTTCTTACCTTTTTCATTCCCACATTAATTAAGACAAGGAAAAGTGATAAATATGATGTTATATGATTACTTTTGGCATTGTATATTAAAAATATATTTTACTCTTAATGTTCCTGGAGGGCCTAGTGTGATTAATAAATACTAAAGATTGGACATATTTATTTATAAAAATCATTTATAATAACATCTTTCGGCTTTTTTACTACAATATCTCTTCTTATAAATTTATATGGAACGATTTCTTTAAATAGTTTTTCTTTTTCTGTTTCTAAGATAATATTGTTTCACTGCAAAACAAAGTTAAGATTATTTAATTTTTCAAAATATTTGTCGGCTTCTGATTTATTTTTATCGTTTATTGTGGTTATTATTTCTATTTCTAGTTTACTTCAGGTACTATTTATTATTTCATAATCGGTTGTGTATATAATATTACAATCTTCACAATTTTTGTCACTTCAAAAAGTAGGAAAAGCAAGATTCAATTTCTTTAGTCATTCAAAACTTATTTCTTTAGAATTTTTAATTTCAAAAGTATATTTTTCTATTTTATCAAAAGTTTGTCCGTAGTTATAGTACATATGGTATCAACCATAAACCATTCAGTTAATTCAAATTATAAAAGTTATTATAGTAGCTGCAAGTATTCAATTTTTGGAAAATTTTGAGTTTACGATAGATAATAAAAAATATGTAAAAAGTAATCCGAAAGAGACTTCTGTAATTATGAGACCATATTTGAAGATATCTGGAACAAATGATAAAATAATTTGGTTATCAATAACCCAAGGAAAAAATACTAATGGCACTAAGAAAATAAAAACCAAAATAATAGAAAAAATTATTATTAAAAAAACGATTTTTATTAATAAAATTATTAGTTTTAATAAAATAATAATAAAACTTAAAATTATTTTTAAAACATTAATAATAATATTAAATATTATTTTGAAGAAATTTTTAATTATTTGTCAAAGAATTCTAAAAAATCATCTTTTTTGATTTCATTCTTTAATTATTTTTTTAATTTTTGATTTTTCAATAATATTTTCTATATCTTCCTTCTCAATATTGCTTTGTTTATCTAATAATAATATAAGTGCGTTTTCTATGTTTTTTTGGGTCTCATCGAATTCCTGTTGTGAGATTTTATTTTTTTCTAGATAAATATTTATTTTATCTAAATAGGCATCTAAAATTAAGGAAGCGTCCTCGGACATTTCAAATGACATTTTATTGATTTTTACTTTTATCATAAATGTATAGTTAAGAAATATATACAATAAAATCTAGTTTTTGTCTTATCTAATAAATTACTTTTATTTATTTTAATTATATCTAAGCCTACAAATTAAGGTTATTTATTTTGTAAAAAACTAAAAACAATTATTTAATAATGATAATTATTTTAGAATTGAAATTATTTTTTCGCCTAATTTATATAAAAGATTAAAAAATCTTCTTATTGCTCATTCTAATCATGAATAGTTTAATTCTATTTTTCCATTTTCTGCTTCATCTGGTAAAACAAGAGCTAGTAATACATATAAAATAATAGCGAATATATTTATAATAAATAATAATACTATAAAAAATATTCTTACCCAAATGGGCTCTATATCAAGAGATTTTCATATCCCATAGCAAACTCACAAGAATTTTCATCTTTTAGAGTTTTTATAGAATTTTTCGAATTTTGGCATATTAAAATTAAAACTCTTATTCTTTTTTTCTTTTTCTTCTGATAAAATCTCTTCTGGTTCTCAGATTTCTTTTATAAGTGATTCGATAGATTTTTTATCAATTTCTCAAATTTTTTCTTTGATTTCCTGTAATTTTTCTTCAATCCTATCTTTTAGATCCTCATAAATTTCTAAATCTACATCGTTTTCTAGTACATATTTTTTGAATCGTTCAAGATAATCTTCTAAAGCAACTTTGGTTTTAAGATTTTTTAATTCAAATATATTTTTATTTACATATATTTTTTCCATAAAGATTTGTTAGGATATAAAATTAATAATATCATTAATTGATTTTTGAGTGCTAAGCCATATTTTATTTAATGCTCTGAATAATTCTTTACCACTTTCAGTAATTTTGAAATATTTCCTAGGAGGTCATGATAATGATTCCATCCAATAATATGATACGTATCACTCGTTTTTTAGTCTTGATAATAAAGGATAGAGAGTTCACTCCACTATTATAAGATCATTTTTCTTAAGTATTGCCAACATATCAGAAGAATAACTATCTTTTTTAGATATAATTCCCAAAATTACATATTCAAGAATTCATTTTTTTATTTGCGTCTCAAATTTTTGATAATCCATGTTTTTAGAATTATTAGTACTTTGTAATACAAGGTAGTATATTTTTATTTATTTTAATGTCAAATTAATTTTTTATAAAAAATAAAAGCTATCTAATTTAGATAACTTTTATTAAAATTATAAGTTAAATTACTATCATTCTAAATAAAGTATTTATTCTTCTTATTTCTATGGAGGTCTTAATTTGTAGCAATGTTCGAACTTTTGTGGAGAATTGTTAGAGGATAACAGAAAAGTATTGAATTTAGACTTGATTTTTGAATATTAACTATATACTATAAACACTTTACTATAAACTGTTTATA
>CAYRGR010000071.1:0-5632 GCA_964423755.1 uncultured Candidatus Peribacteria bacterium | reverse complement strand
TTTTTATAATTTTTTGAATTACTTGCAAAAAACTACCAGGAGCAGATCAGACATCTAAAATATTAAATCATGGTTTTATAATATTAAATTTTTCTTGTATTTCAATTAATTTAAAAGCACTTCGTGCTCTATATCAAAATTTTTTTGCTTGAATAAAATATTTATCATGCACTTGAAAATGATGAGGAGATTTTTTTTTTGACATTTATAATTGATTATTAAAATAGTAAATAGTTATATTTAAAGTAAGCTAAATTTTTCTAAGCCTACTTATCTAATTATTATTAAGTAATATAAATAAACTTTATATAAATATTAATTTATTTTAGATGTTTAAGCAAAATTATTTGACGGTTTCGAAGCAATTAGACATAATCTAATTTAAAAAGTTTTTTAAAAAACTAAAAACTAATTCTTATTGAACATATATTATATAAAAAATTTTAATTAATCATGATTGATACAAAAATTATAAATCAAATAAAAAATTTTATAAAGAATAAAAATAATAAAGATTTTTATACATTTATTTATTCATTAAAAATTATTAACAAATCATTAGCAAATAAAATTTTTAAACTTATTTGTGATTATACTAATTGTTTTAAAAATTCAAATACAACATCTGAAATTTTATTAATTTGTTGAAAATTAATTAATCATTGAGCAAATAATAATAAATGTATTTTAGATAAAATACAAAAAAACTTTAATGAAGTTAAATTAATGAAATTTATTTTAGATAAAATTAAAATTTATAAAAAACAAAAAATAATATGAGGCATTATAAAAAATGGGCTGGTTAAAAAATTTAAAATCAACCCAAATCTTATAGAAAATATATTAAATGAAATTCTAATTACAATAAAATGAATTAAATTATCTTTTTTAATTTTAGAATCTAAAAAGAATGTTTTTACAATTTATTTAAAATCTAAAGATATTTTTTAAAAAATTCTTTTGTAAAATAAGATTTATATATTTTTAATTATTTTAATTCCACTGTAGCTCAAGCTTCTTCTAAAGCTTTTTTAATTTTTTCTCATTCAGCTCTATCTACATTTTCTTTTATTGTTCAACAATTATCTGCTAATGCTTTTGCTTCTCATAATCAAAGACCTGTAAGATCTCTTATTACTTTAATTACAGCAATTTTAGAAGCTCATGCAGATGTGATTATTGCATTTACTGTAGCTTTTTCTTCTACATCATCAGATCAGGCTCAAGCATTTGCTCATCATTGTGATGACGATACAGGAGCTGCTGCAGAAATTCAAAATTTAGTTTCCATAGATTTTACTAAAGAATCAAGCTCTAAAATTGATAGACCCTCTATTAGATCCATTGCTTTTTGTGCGTTAGCACTAAGTTTTATTTCTTCTGTCATAAAATTATAAATTAAAAAATTAAAATAAATTTATTTAAAAAACGACTTTTTATTATTTTTTCGCTTTTTTATTAACATTTTTATTACTATCTTCAATAGTATCAGATTTTTCTTCTTCTAAATTTATATCTGATTGATTTTGATTATCAGAAACAATTTCTGATTCAGAATCTTCTTTTTGAATTTCTTTATGAGAAACCTCCTCTTTTATTTCATCTACTTTTACATTATTTGATTTTAATTGAAGCATATTTAAACTATTAAGAGATTTTGATTCAAGCTCTTTTTTTGCTGCTTCCATAAATCTAGCTAATGCAGAAATAGGAGATTTCATAGATCATAAAAGTTTTGCAAAAAGAATTTCTTTTGATTGCAGTGATGCAATAATACAAACCTCATTTTCATTTATTAAATTATTATCAAAATAAGCTCAAACAAGTCTAATTTTTTTATCTTTCTTAAACTCATTTATGTATTTATTTATAATATTTAATGGAACAATATTATCTCAAAAAGAAAGAAGTACGGCTATCTGTCAAATTAATATTTCATCTTGCAAATCTATATTATAGATTTTTTTAAATGCAATTTTAATAAGAGTTTTTTTAGCTAAAATTAATTTAGAATTTACTTTTCGTAAATCTCTTCTAATAGAAGAAATTTCTTCAACTGTAAGTTTAGAATTAGTAGTAAAAGCTATTGAATTTGCTTTTTGTAATTCTTGTTCTAACAAAGATAAAATTTCTGCTTTTTTTGTTTTATTAACTGCCATAATTATTTTAATTAAAAATTAAACTTAAGTTATTTATATAAAAAAATTTGTATATTATAAATAAAAAAAATCGCTATAGTCGCGAACAAATTAAGATTAAATCTTAAAAATTTGTCTCGGTAGGATTTATTTTAAAAAAACACCTACTGTCTTCGACTATAAATTAGTGCTTTTATTATATATAAAACTTTTTTAAGTCAAATTTTTTTCAAATTCAAAATATTCTATAATTAATCCGACCACTTAATTAGAAAATATGGTAAATTGTAATTGTATCAAACAATTTACATTCTAACTAAGTGATCTATGTATAATAATACACAAGTTTTTATTAATAAAAAAGGAAAATATAATCTAATTATTTCAGTACATATTTTAGGTTGTAATCTATTTAATATATGAAAAAAGAATTAAAAAAAGAAATTTTTAGATTAAAAAAATTAAGAAAATGAAAAAATAATGTTGAAATTTGAATAATTGATATAGTTATAGAAATAATAAAGTGAATAAAATATATTGATATTAAAAAAATTGTTACAATGTTGAAATAATAGAATATCTTTAGTAAAAAAATTATATAAAGAAGATAAAGAAAATTTTTTTAAGACCAATTATAAATAATCAAAAGAAAGAGAATATAGCGTGGTCGAGCGATATCAAGAAATTAATATTTGGCACGATTATATATTTTCTTTATTTCTTTTTATATTCTGATTTTAATTTTGAAAAAACCAATGTATTACGAAAATCGTTAAAATGTTCACTGAAAGAATCTTCTCTAAATTTTCCTTCATAAATATATCCGCATTTCTTGGCTACTCCAAAAGAAGCTTCATTTCTTTCATCACATTTTATCTGTATTCTATTTAGTTTCATTTTTTCAAAAGCTTCTTTTTCAAGTATTTTAACTGCTTCAGTCATGTAGCCATTTCTAGTATACGAAGAAGATAGCCAATATCCAATTTCACCAGATTTATTTTTTTCATTGATAGCAAAAATAGAAATGTTTCCAATATATTCATTGTTAATAAAAAGCCCATATTCAACCTCTTTACCTTTTTTTGTTTCTTGCTCTTTATCGAATAAATATTTTAGACTATCTTCTACTTTGAGAGTCAATTTAAGCCAAGAAAACCAAGGTTCTAAATGCTTACGATTTTCATCTATTACCTTAAACATAGATTCAGCCATTTTCAAAGTTGGCCTTGTTCTTTTCAAAATCAACCTGTTTCCTTTAAGTTGGTTTTTGAATTTCATTGTCATAATATATTTATTTTATTAAAATATAAAAAGTTTTGTATTTAAGACCCAAAAAGATTATTTCCGATAATGTTAGGAATATATGAAGTTTTTCTGGAATGAAGTGGAAGAAAAATTTGCGTTAGGGACGAGCCCAAGCCCCGAACCGTATATCCCTGTTATACGGCCCCAATGACTGAAAGAAGGAGAATACAGCGTAGTCGAACGATAGCAAGAAGTCAATATTTGGTACGATTATAGATTTTCTTTTAAATCTTTCAAAAATTCCTCTGCAAATTTCTCTTTCTCACAATATTCACTCCGAGATTCTGAAAGTAAACACTTGAATTTACCAAGCACATTATCTTCCATATATTTTATTGTTTCAGATAAGCTTTGTCCTCTGGTAGTTCATGTAACAAGAGATTTTACAATGAGGTAAGTTTTACCTCCTTCAAGTAAATGTGCATCATGAAGTATTTTACCCTCTATTAAATCAGAAGTGCTATCTTTTTGTGAATCCCAAGATATTTGCAAAATTTTTTTGATTTTTTGCTCATCAATTTTATTAGATTGCAAAAAATTAACGACTTTTTTTTCATCAAGATGTATTACTCCATGAAAATATGCTCCAATAATTAACAATTCATTATCAACTTGATAATTTTTTGCTATCTTCTCTGCTAGCTTTAATACTCTAGTTATATGAGAAAAATTGTGCATTAAATCCTTTTTATTATAATATGGTTGTACAAAGACTTTTACTTTTTCAATTAATTTCATAATTTATTGTGAAAAAGAAATAAATATAAACTTTGTTATTTAAGTATCAAATATTGATTGCGTAAAACGTTCGTTTCTATGAGAAGTTTACAAAAAATTCCTTAAAAATCAAAAATATTTTTTTGTAAATTTGGGAGAACGACGAAGGAGTGAACCTCATAGAAATTGTTGAGCGATGTAAATTTTTTATCTCGCCGTTAAAAATTAATTATACTCTAATTTCGCATCTAAGAAAATTTGTTTTTTCGTCTTGTTTCAAAAAAAAAGAGTCGGAGTGAATTTTTTTGATACAAAACTCCCTATTGTTGTATTTCAGTAAATAATCCCATAATTTGTTTTCTTTTTGTATTTACTTTATCCCAATTAATGATAGTAGATGAATTACTGTTAAATTGCACGCCTTCCTCACTTGTCCAATATATCAAATTTAGTACAGCATACATTTTAACAATTTTTAGCTGCTTTTCAGTCAATTTTTGAAGTTTCATTATCTCGTCTATATAAATCTCACCGTGTTTATCTCCATACCAACTTGCCATAATTCTGCCAACTGCTTCGAGGTAATCACCTTTCATGAGTGAATCAAGATCTACAAGTCCATTAAATTTTCCATTATAAATCATGACGTTTTTTGAACAAATGTCGTCATAATATAATTTCGGAGTAACTTGTAAAAAATAATCTTGGTAATTGTCTATTAGCTTGTTTAATATTTTGAGGATCTCTTGGTTAATTACTTTTGTTTTTTCATTTCTTTTCAGAATTGTATCTTTTTGGTTTTTAATTATATCTAATAAGCTGTTATATTCTTCTTCATCTAAACCAGTTATTTCACCAAAACTATTTGCCGGTGGAAGAGAATTAAACTTATCAAAAATATCTGATATCTCTACTGCTACTAATTTTAAATCTTCCTCATTAATTTCATTGATAACTATACCTAAATCCTCACCTTCAATTTTACTTAAGATTTGGTAGTAAAAATTAAAAGCATTTTTTGAGTAATCTTCGGCGATAATACTCGGAGTTTTAATCTCCAATTTTTGAAAAATAGGAAGAAATTTATGTGTTCCATAAAGACTTCTCTTTTCTTCGTTCATTCTCAAAATATAGCTACTATCATTAAACATTATTTCAAAAACTTCATTACAAATACCAACGGTCTTTTTTACAATATCGTTTGGTGTTTTCTTGAATACAATTTGACAGATTTTGGTTATTTCTTGATTATTCATATTCTCATTTTGATTAAAAAAATCGTTTTCGTAGCGGAGCGAAGAAAATACCTTTTACCCCTCTATAAAATAAATAAAAAATTAAATTTTCGTCGTGGTTCAGCACTAAGACATTCAAATTACCACTAAGATAAAAATTTTATTTCGTACAACGTTCGATGATCATCCGAAGTTCCGGAGCGATAGCGGAGGAATTTTGGATATCATTTGTTGTGC
>CAYRGR010000070.1:0-5645 GCA_964423755.1 uncultured Candidatus Peribacteria bacterium | reverse complement strand
TCTATTGTAAAATTTCATTATAAAAACCTTTGTTATGATAACTTGTGTTATTATAACAAATTTATCTTTTGGCTTAATTAAAAATTCCATCTAATGAAATCTCTTTAAATTCTTTAATTTGTTTTCGTGGTTCTTCAATATTTAAAATGTCAAATAAATCTACTAGATAGATATTTTTTTTCTATCTAATAAATTGATATTTTTGAACTTACACAGTTAAATTGTTAATATCTTTAAGAAATCAAGATGTAAATAATTTTCAATAGTTATATTTGGCTCAGAATGTCCTAAAATATTTGATAATTCATATACCATCTTAGGATTGTTTTTTGCTTTATTTCTAACAAAATAGTTAGTTGCAAAACTATGTCTAAGTGAATGTAAAGGTGTATATCTCTTAGTAATACTTTGCAACTCTTTTGATATGTCAATTATTAAATTCTCAGTTATTACATGTTTTTTCATGAAAGTACAATTTTCATTTATTAATGGAAAAAGAAATTTATACTTTTTACTTTCAATAAAATTTATATATTGTCTTATAATTCTTAAATGATTTTTATCTTCAATTATTACTTTAACTCTTCTTTTTGCATTATTACTTTTTAATTTTAGTTCTTTTTCATTTGTTGATTTCATTGTCTCTCTAAATCCTTGTGAATTAACATCTATAACTAATGTTTCTTCATCAAGAAAATAAATATCTTTACTTAGTCTGGTTCTCAATTCAGTTTTTCTAAGACCTGTATAAAAAAGTAAAAGTGTAAATACTGATCTATAAATTGATTTAATTTTTATATCTTTTTCATTTTGGTATTTAAATTTATCATTTGAAATTAATCTTTCTATTAAAATATCTAGTTCTTCTTTAAAAATAATACTTCTACGAACATCCAATGCCATATTTATTTTCGCAATTGAGCTGTATGTAGTAAAATTTCTTAAAAAGAAATTGACAACTCTTCTATATTTCTTTTTTGTTTTAACAGTTAAATTATCATTATTTTGTATATTTTCATATATGTATGCAATAGTTCTGTCAGTCAATTCACCTTCAGCAATTATAAAATTAAATGCATATTTAATAGTAATACTAAAATAGTCAGTCATAGTTGATAGTTTTATATTATGACTAGAATCTCTCTTGTCAGCTTTTTTTAGCATAAATATCATATATCTTGAAAACATATTTAATAATTCATTATCATCATTAAATCCATTTTCTAAAAATTTATAACATTTATTAAAATAAGTATCTATATTTTTTATTTCCTTAGGTACTTTAATTATTTTCTTTAGTTCATCAAATTTAGAAAAATCTTTAATTATATAATCATTAATAGTATTATTAACATCATCTATTTCATCTTCTTCATTGATTTTATTGCTTGTATGTAAATAAATACTCTCATTTCTATTTTCAATATTTATTAATGATTCAGGAATTAAATTTGGAAATAAATAGTTTATTTCTTTTAATGTAATTTTAGGATATATATTTGCTTTTTCAATTGTTAAATCTAGTGCCGTATTATTTAATTGATATAAATATTCTATTGAAATTCTTATACTCGTAAGTGATAAATTATTATGAGATAAGTATTTATTTAATTCATTTTCATAATAATTAATTGAATCATTAAAAATTATATTATTACTTAACATACTATTATAAAGTTTTCTACTTATATCATCTAAAAAATACACCTTAATTTGTCTATATTCTGTTGAATCTTCATTCCCGACATAAACAAATAAAGAACAATTATTTTTAAAATCAAATACTGTTTTATCATTAATTCTTAATATACAATCTGGAGATATTCTTTTTATATAAAAAGCACGTAGATAAAAGTATAATTTTAAATCTTGACTTAGTGATTCATCAGTAATTAAATTTTCTAAAATCTCTGAAACAATTTCTAATGTTTTCATATTTAGATTTAAAAAGCAATTTGATAAAGGATTAGTAGAAAAGAATTTGCTATTACTTGGATATAAAATTGATTTATTAGAAATCAATTTTTCTTTTCTTAGTTTTAATGTTAGATTATGTGCACTAACAGAATTTTTTTTAAAGATACTTTTTCTTGAAAGAATGACTATAAATTGGTGATTAAATAAAATCTTACCATGCAAAAAATTTATTAACCCATTACTAGATAAATTTCTCAACTCTTTTTTAATTTCATTTAAAATTTGCAATTCTAATGTCGATATATTTTTTAAACTTGCTGCTTTTTTATAAAAACTATTTATAATTTCAATACTCATATTTCCCTATCCTAACAAATTTAGGTAAATAATTCTCTTCAATAATTTCAATTTTCTTAATTATTTGTTTCTGATAATCTTGATTATTGAAATTTGAATATATACCTTGATCCTCTGTTCCCATTTTAAAATGATTTAAAAATGCATCTAAATATTCAGCATTCAAATCAGTAGATGATAAAAAGGAAGTAGTAACATGCCTTCCAAAATTAAGTTTTATATTTTTTATTCCAGATTTTAAAAAATAAATAGTATCTTTATATAATTCTTGATCTAAACTATCAAAAAATTTAAGTATATTTTTTTCATTTAAAATTTCTTCTTTACCTTCTACAGTTACTAAACAAGGTACAAAACTTGTTATCTTAAATTCTTCTTTTAATAAATAAAAGTTATCAATAATTCTAATTGCTCTGTCTGTTAAAGGAATAAGTCTCTTAGAATGATATACATTTTTTGCTTTTTCTTGAATTGTTAAAATTTTAAATTTTTTTGAATATTCTGCTAAATTACAAGAAGTTGTATAATCTCTAGTTGCAATTAATAATGATAAACTATATCTTATAAATATCATATTCAAATTAAAATTTATAATATCATCATTAGATTTTATCTTAGTTAATTCAAATATAAATTGCTTATAGTATCCATTCTTTATATAAAAAGGAGATCCAACCCATTTATTAGTTTCAATTTCCGAAATAATTTCCTCATTTTTTGAAAAAATAAGCTCATATAGGGAACTAATCCATTCTTCAAAATTATATAATCTATCTCTAATTGCACAATAACAAAGTCGTGCCTCATCATTAGTACTTATAGATCTTGAATATAGCAAATGTAAATCTGATCTTTTATTAAATATTTTGTAGTAGTGTAGCGACAATTTTGATATTGCTGAAAGTGATAAATTTAATGTTTTATTGTTTTTTTTCAATTCTTTTTTTAAATATTCTTTTGTTTCTTTTTCAAAATCATCTATTAAATTATTTGCAATATTTATTGATTCTAATTTTTTTAAAACTTCTTTTGGAATTTTTTGTTTTAAATCTTCAATTATTTTTATAAAGCTACTTTCTTCAGAAACAAATAAAGGCTTTAACTCCTCTTTATCAAAATTTATTTCATATTTTTCTGCAAGATTTAATACATATTGTTTATCAGTATATTTATTTCTAAAAATTAATTCTATCTCTCGTTCTATTTCCTGCCATAATTTAATTAAATTTTCAGATAAATGCAACTCACATTCTTGTTTTTTTATATCTTGTGCTACATAATTATCTAATATCTCTGCAGCAAAAATCTTCTTATTAATTTTAATTTTTAAGATTGATTTCTTCACACTAAATATAACTTGTCTGTCTAATTTTAATAAAATTAATAATAGTTTCTTTAATTCAAATCCCATCAAGAAACTTAATAATAATACTTTTTTATATATTGAATTAGAATTCTTATTTATAAAAAAATCTTTTATAGATTCAAATTCAGGAAATTTGTAATTAGATTCTAATTTTAAATTTTCTCTTGTTATACTATTACTTATTGCTTTTGATATTTTAAATCTTTTATATTTAGATGATATATCATTATTTTTAATTAAATCATAAAACTCTTCATTAATTAAGTTTGCAACATTTTTATCTAAAAGCGGTGATTGAATTTTTCTTCTTTTTAAATAGCTTTCTTTTTTTGTTTCATCACTAATATCTTTAAGATTTTTTTCATTCTTCTCATAAATTATTTTTTCTATATTAATATCATCAATAACTTCAAATGCTATTCTTTCACCAAATTGTCCCTGAGGATTTCTTCCTTCAATGATATTATTCGAAGCAGATAATGAATAAATTTCTTCAACATAATGATCTTTGAGTTTAAAAAAATATTCTAATTTAGTAAATTGCTCACCTTTAAATGGCTGTATATTTAAACTTGAAAGATAAAAATTATCTTCTTTTAATGATACTCTATTAATCTTATTTAGTTTAACAATATCAAAATTTGCTTCTGATACTTCTTTTCCGATATTTTGCAAGTAAAAATAATAACAATCAATTGAATAATCAATTTCTTTAAAAAAAATTTCATTTAAATAGTTGTCATTTACATGACATAAAAATATTAAAAGTTCTTCAATTCTAGTAGCACATATTAAATAATCATTCATAGTTTCATATGACCAATGCGAATTATTCTTAATATGTTTAAAAATATTTAACAAATTTTGCCAGTACTCCGTAACAACATATTTAAAAATGTCATCGTTACGGTTAGCGATAATATCTATTTTATTTTTTTTAAGAAATTTATTAATATTATTTATATATTTCATACAAAATGTATCGTTATTAGTGAAATCAATTATTTCATTTCTTATATTTATAATTTTTATATCATCAAAATATGTATTTAAAAATAGTTTATTGTGCATTTAATGTCAATCTCTTAAAATTATTTACAAAAAACATGATTTTTTTCATTTCTTTTGTGTTTGATTCAAAATAATCTTTTAAATCAATTGAAAAAGGCATTTGTGTTATATAATCTTCTGACTCAATATGTTTACAATTAAATTGTATTTTATTATTCTGTACATTGATTATCTTTTTTATATTATCTTCCGCAAGAGTATATTTTTTATTACAGATCGGACAACTGATATTAAATGATTTATTGTTTAAATCTAAATACTTACCTAACTTTTCTATAGAAACTATTTCTTTTTTACAATTTGGATGTACTACAAATTTATCATTTTTCTTTTTGCCTATAAGAGTTGTTGTTAGTGACTTCTGAGCACCTTTTGCTACATCAGTTAATTTGCCTGTATTTAGCTCATCAATTTTATTAGTATTAATTGATAATCCTTGTTTGCTATCTGTATAATTAATTAAAAATAATAATGAATCTAATAAATTACTAACTTCAAAAGTATACTTATCATATTTTTCAATATATATTTTAATTTTAATATCTGACTTTTGTAAATTTCTTAAATTTATTATCTTATACATTAAATAAATATATAACTCTTTATCAATTCTTTTTATGTTATTTATAAATAAATTTTGTAAAGCTTCTTTTTCATCCTTTACATAGATTCTCATATATATACTATTTATTAAACTATCTGTTGCTTTTTCAGTAAGCTTTTTAATAATATTTAAAATTAATTCTTTTTGCCAATCTTCTAATTTTTTTTCAATTTCTACATAAACATATTCTAAGATATTAAAAACATCTTCGATACTTTTGATTACAATCATACTAAATCCTATTAAAATAATATAAATTAATATATTATAATATCTTATTTTAATTAAATAATAAATATATAGCAATTTAATCATATAAAATCATTAAAA
>CAYRGR010000069.1:0-5710 GCA_964423755.1 uncultured Candidatus Peribacteria bacterium | reverse complement strand
TAGCTACAGATGATACTAAAATTTTTTTGAGAGCAAAAAAATTTACAAAAGATGTAATTATGACTAGTAAAAATCATAAAACATGAACAGATAGAGTAGCTGAGGTTGCAAAAAAATTTAAAGAATATAAAATAATTTTAATTATTCAATGAGATGAACCATTAATTAATGTAAAAGTAATTAATAATCTTATTGATAATATAGTAAATAGTGATAAAAAAATTGTAATGTCTACGGTTGTTACTAATTTTAAATCTATAAATGATTTAAAAGATTCTAATATAGTAAAAGTAGTAATTGATAAAAATAATAATGCACTTTATTTTAGTAGAAGTATTATTCCTTATAATAGAAATGCTCAATTAAATTTAAAAAATTATTTAAAACATTTATGACTATATGCATATAAAAGAGATTTTTTGTTAAAATATACTAAAATGAAACAAACTTATATGGAAAAATTAGAAAAATTAGAACAATTAAGAATTTTAGAAAATGGTTATAAAATAAATATAATAAAAACATCTTTAGATGGTCTTTGAATAAATACAAAAGAAGATTTAGATAAATTAGAAAAAATCTTAAAATCAAAAAAAACTTATTTCATTTATTAAAATTTAAGAAAAGCAAAATTGATTGTGTATATTTATTAAAATAAAGATTAAAAAATAAATAAACACTATTTATTTATATAAAGATGTTAATAAAATATTTTTTTTGAATATTATATATAGGTTTCCGTTTTCATTTATGCACAAAATGTCTTATATTATCTATATTTTTCTATATTTAAAGGCTTTTTTCTAATTTTTAATTTCATATTGAAAAAAACAATAACACTTATATAATAACTGAAATTAATTTAGAAAAAATAAAAATTAAAAATAAAATTTTATTCAAAAAGCTTTTATAAAAGGTATAAAATTGAATAAAAAAATTATACACAACTATTTTACTTTTTAAAATTAAATACTACATATGGTATCTTGAGAAACATTTACAGCCATAGATATAGGAAGCTCTAAAATTAAAACAATTATTTGAACTTTTAACGAAAATAAAAAATTAAGAGTTCTTGGAGTATGAATATCTTCTTCTAATTGAATTAGAAAATGAAACATTTTAGATATGGATGAATTTAAAAATAATCTTGATGTATCTTTATCTGAAGCAGAGAGAATGACAGGAGAACAGATTTCTAATATTTATTTATGTCTTTCATCAATATGAACGGATGTAATTATAAATAAATGAGTAATTGCAGTATTATATAATAATGAAATTACAGAAGATGATATAAATAGAAGTTTGGATATGGCTCAAAATTGAATTGATTTAATGAATAGGACAGTATTAAAAGTTATTCCAGAATCATTTAGTTTAGATTTTGAGACTTGAATAAAAAATCCTATTTGAATGTCTGCTAAAAAATTAGAGGTAATTGCACATATTTTTTCTATTTGAGAAAATTCTTTAAATAATATTAAAAAATGAATTTGTGATGTATGAGTAGAAATAATTGATATTTATCCTAATCTTATTACTTCACCAGAAGCTGTTTTGACAAAAAAACAAAAAGAATTATGAGTAGTTTGTATTGATATATGATCTAGTACTACATGAATTACTGTTTATGAAGAATGATCTTTAATTTTTTCCTCAGTAATACCTATTTGATGAGAAAATGTTACATCAGATGTTGCCTTATGATTAAGAGTTTCTACTGATTTAGCTGATAAATTAAAAATAGAACATGGAGATGTTTATTTATGTAAAAATGAAAAAATAAAAGATGAAAATATAATGTTAGAAAAATTTTCTAAAACAGAAGATGCTACAATTTCTAATAAATATTTATCAGAAATTATTAGGGCCAGATATAGCGAAATTTTTTATTTTATTAATAATGAACTTAAAAAAATAGGCAAAGATTGAATGTTACCAGAATGAGCAGTACTTACTTGATGATGAGCAAAAATAAAATGAATTTTAGATTTATCTAAAGAAATATTAAGACTACCTTCTATTATATGAGTTCCAGAAGATTCTGATTATTATATAAGTGGTACTTCTGTATCTGATCCAATGTTTGCTTCTGTAATATGAACATTACTTTTATCTCAAAAATATAGTAATATAAAATGAATTTCAAAAAATTTTTCTTTTTGATGATTTGCTAATTCTTTAAAAAATTTATATCATAAAATAGTTCCTAAATAAAAAATATTTTATTATTTAATTATAATTTACTATGGTACTACGTAAAACTGATGATAAGTTAAAATCTTATCTTCGTTGAGATTTTACAAAAAATCCTATAGAAGAAGTAAATGTATCTGATTATATTTCTCCTATTGCAAATATAAAAGTCATTTGAGTATGAGGTGGTTGATGTAATGCTATCAATAGAATGATTTCTTGATGATTAGAATGAGTTGAATTTATAGCAATAAATACAGATGCCCAAGCTTTGTTTACTTGTAAAGCAGAGACAAAAATTAATATTTGAAGATCTACTACTAGATGATTATGAGCATGATCAAATCCTGAAACAGGCAAAAAAGCGGCAGAAGAAAGTAGTGAAGAATTAAAACAAGCAATATCTTGAGCAGATATGGTATTTATTACATGTTGATTATGATGAGGTACTGGTACTTGAGCAGCTCCTATTATTTCTGAAATTGCAAAATGATTATGATCTTTAGTTGTTTGAGTTGTTACTAAGCCTTTTGCTTTTGAATGACAAAGAAGATCTGTACAAGCAGTTGATTGATTTGATAGATTAAAAGAAAAAGTAGACACTCTTATAACAATTCCAAATGATAAAATACTTTCTATTATAGATAAAAAAACACCTTTACTTGATGCTTTTAATATTGTTGATGAAGTTTTAAATCAATGAGTACAATGAATAAGTGATTTAATTACTCATCCTGGTCTTATTAATGTTGATTTTGCTGATGTAAAATCTGTAATGGCAAATGCAGGAAGTGCTCTTATGGGTATATGATATGGATCTTGAGAAAATAGAGCTGTGGAAGCAGCAAGATCTGCTATTGATAGTCCTCTTCTTGAGCTTTCTATAGCATGAGCTAAATGATTATTATTTAATATTACTTGAGGTACAGATTTATCAATGTTTGAAGTTGATGAAGCTGCAAAAATTATTACAGAAGCTTGTGATACAGAAGCAAATATTATATTTGGTGCAACTATTAATGAAAATTATACTTGAGAAATTAAAATTACAGTTATTGCAACTTGATTTGATTCTGATACTAACAAAAAACACCAAGAAATTATTAAAACCAATCCTTCTTGATCTCAATTTGGTAAAAGGACTTTATTATCTTGATCACAACCTAAATTATGATTTTGAAATCAAAAATCATTAGCAGATGATACTTGAGATTTAGATGTTCCAGCTTTTTTAAGAAATAAAATGAAATAATAATTATTTTTATTTAGGCCTTCTTTAGTTATAAGAAGGCCTTTTTTATTTTATAATAAAATTTTTTTATTAAAAAATATTTAAAAATAAATTCATTTTTTGATTTTTTTATTAAAATATGTTAATATAAATGTGTAAATATTTTTTAATAATATTAATATGTCTATAGAAAACAATACAGAAAATTCAAATCTTGATAATAATAAAGAAAAAATAAATACTGATTTAATGTCAGAAGATATTTTTTCTGAATTACAAGATTTAGATTTTTGACAAAATAATAATGAAAATATAGAAAAACCAAAATTAAATATTTTGGATATTGTATCAAAAATTATAAGTTTTTCATTTTGAACCTTACTAATAATTACATGATTATTGTTTTTTGATTCTTATATTAGAACATCAGAAGATAATACTATTATTAGCACAATTAATCCTTTATGTAATTTTGTTTTATATTGAGCTGATAATGATGAAAATAAAGAATGTAAATCTGTTCCTAATGTAATTAAAGATTTAGAAGCACAAAAAGAAAATTTAGAAAAAAATCTTGCTATAAATTTAGCCAAACTTATTCCTAATAAAATGCAAACATATAATATAATTGATTCAGAAGAAGTAAAATTTATTCAAGAAAAAACCCAATCAAAAATATCTATTATTGATGCTATAGATAAATTTAATGCAATTAAAAATAATGTTACTTTTTATAAATGAGCAGATATTATATGTAAAGGTATAGATATTGATGAATTATGAAATATGAATACTTCTTGTGAAATTTTATGATGACCATTTATAAATTCTAATTCTTCTAGAAGTACAGTTTTAAAATTTTTAAAAAATATACAAGCATCAAATTATTTTACATTACTTGAAATACCGAAAGAATTTCCTATTAGTAAGTATAATAATTCTGATGGTTGAATCACAGCAGCATTTTCCACTGTAACCATATTAAATTTAAAACTAAAATTTAATACAGCTAATTTGCAATAATTTTAAATTATTAAATTTATATTTTTTTAAATCAAATATTTTATGGATAAAAAAGATCAACAAAAACTTATTACTTGAATTGCAATAAAAGCAATTTTAATAATATGATTAATATTTGTAATATATTATTTTATTGTACCAAATTATCTTTTATTTTATGAAAATATTAAAAAGATAAATCTTATTAATAAAGAATTAAAGGATGTAAAAGAATCGTGATTTACTTTAGAATCTTTAAAACCTGTTTTATCTAAAAATATATGAGATAAATCAATAATTACTTTATTAGATCAAAAAGATAAAATTAAAGATATTATTACAAAACCAAGTAAATATACTTGAAATTATGTTGCATGGATACAAGAAGAATTATTAAAAGAAGTTGATTTTACTAAAGAAATAGAAACAAATAATAAAATTATATGAAATGTAATTCCTATTTTTATAGATTATTATGATAATCCAAATAGTAAGAATATTGTTTGAGATATTAAAAACAAAATTACTGTCGATACTTTTATTGCTTATATAGAAGATCAAATTTATAAAAAATATAATTTAGAAAGTTATGTATCTTTATGAATTAAAGATATTACTTTTGATAATAATGATTCAAATATTTGAAGTTTTAAAATTGATATTGATATTGATTGAACAAATTCTTCTATTAAAAATTTATTAAAAAATATTTATGAATCATGAAAATTAAATATTAAAGAATGAAAATTATTACAAAATTCAAGTTTGAGTAATAATACATTATTATGAAACAATTTATTAATAACAATAGAAAAATTAAATTTAGATAATTTATTTGATAGTAAAGATAATTTAAATAAATGAAAGATGTCATTAAGATTCTATGTTAGATGAATTTGATTTGATTATTTTGTAAAAATTAAAAGTAAAGTTCAACAAGAATTTGACGATTTATTAAAAAATATTGAAGAAAAATCTAGTTTTTGTGATAAAAAAAGTGCTGCTTGTAATGATGATAAAATAAAAGAAGCTGTTTCTAATATTAAATTATTAAATAGTGAAATTAATGGTGTAAAAGGTATATTAGATGAATTTAATAAAAAAATTACTATTCTTAATTTTAAAAAAGAAATTGATAATTTATTTAAAATATATTCAAGCATATTAACAATTAAATCAAAATTTGAAAAAGATAATGACATTATTACTAAAATTAAATAATTATGAGCAAAATAGATGTTTTAAAGGAAGAAATATATAAGTGAGATAATGCACAAA
>CAYRGR010000068.1:0-5711 GCA_964423755.1 uncultured Candidatus Peribacteria bacterium | reverse complement strand
GTTATCTTTATAATTTTACTATTATAGTTTATTTGTTTACATATACATATAAAAAATAAACAAAAACATGTATAAGAAATATTTTTTTATTCTATCTTTACAAAATATTTATAAAATCAAGATAGAAATCTGATTTTTAAAATTATAACATTTCAGATAACAGTTATAAAGTTTTGTAGCAGGCCATGTGGCGCTCATTCTGACAAGTCAAAATGACTACATTTACGATTTAGACTAGGCTAAAACGTAAGAAGGAGTAACTACTTTTTTAAAAGCAGCTAAACCTTTTGCAATTCTGTTTGCATTTATGTTTGCTTATATTTTTTACGGAAGTTATAAGCACCTTCCGAATAGCATATAAAAATAACTAAACTTTTAATAGAATCCATTTCATCCCCATTTAATAAATTATACTTAATTAAAATTTTTTGACGATTTCATAGTCTAATTTAAATGGTTTTTTAAAAAGAAAAAAACCGAAAACCAATTCTTATTAGGTATAAGTATATATTAAAACTAAATTTTGTTTTTAAATTTTTAATTTTTTTACGAGTAATTTTTAAAAAAAAGCTATAAACTAATTTTTAATATTAAAATATTTTAAAGAACGAACTTTATAATATTATAGTTTAATTTTATAAAATAACAAATTTGAATTTTTATAATACACTAATTATACTCAAGTAAAATTATTTTACGATTTTACTATAGCAAAACCTAATCTATTTTAAAAAATTTTTAAAAAGAAAAAGGTTAAAAAAAACCAATTTTTATTAAATATATATTTTTATTTTTTTTTAGGTATTTTTGGAGATAATTCTCATTTAATTATTTTTCTTTTAATTGTTTCATTTAAAATTACAGTAATTGTTCACATGACAAAAGCTGTAAAATATCATAAAGATCAAATGTTAAATCAATTTGATATAGCTAATCAAAAATTAGTAATAGCAAATCATAAAAACGATATTGAAGATGCTAAATGATATTCTATCACAATTTGCCTAATTGTAAGCAAATACAAAAAAGCATATAATATAGCTAATAATATTATAATTAAATTTTTTATAAATATTGGATTATTTTTTATAGTTTGAATACTTACTACATCTCAAAATGTTTGGTTATTTTGAATAATATTATCTTTACAAAAGGCTATATTTAAATAACTTATACAAAAAATAAGCAAAAAAAGTATTTTTAATTTTTTAATCATTTTATTAAATTAAATTTTAATATTTTTTAAAGTATATAATTTACGTTTATATCATTTTTCCACTTTATTTTTTTTTGATCAAAATAATTTTTCGGCATTATTAATACAAATATTTTGTCTTGTTTTTGTACTCAGTTTATCTAAAAGTAAGTCAAATTTATTATTTATAAATCAAATCCTATGAAAATTATTTCCTAAAATATCAGATCATATTAAAATACGGTTATTAAACTTTTCTGTTAATTCTATCCATTCTTTTAATGATTCCTTTGTTTTTGCTATTATTTCTTCAAAAACAACCCAAGAATAATCTATATATAATGCTGGATATTCTTCTAATAATCTTTGAATCATATTCTTATAATAAGGTGCATAAACCTTTTTAGATGCTCAACAATGAGCAAAAATAATTTTTGTTTTAGGAAATTCTCTTAAAACTATTTCAAGTTCATGTAAATATTTTGGATAATCAGAAACTCAAGTAGAAGAAATATTATTATGAATTAAAACTGGTAAATCATATTCTGTAGCAAATTTAAGTATAGGAAAAATTGCTGCATTATTCATTCTTGCAACTTCTCAAGATGTCATTAGTGTAAGATCATCATGTCTTAATAATATTTCTCATATACCACAAAAAACTCATGGATAAAATTTAAAAATATTTTTTATATGGTTCACGGCATTAATGTCTGTTGGATTAAATCAACAAATAAGAGGATAAAATCTACTTTGATCTTTTTTAGATAATTTATTATATTCTTCAGCCACTATTCAATCAGTAAAACCATAATAATAACAAGGATTATCATCTTCTAAATAATAATCTGGCTTAGTTTTTTCATTTTCTCACCATTTTTTTATAACAGGCATTCAAAAGATAACAGCCTTTTTTATATTTGATTTATTCATATAATAAATCATTTTTTTTAATCATTCTGTTTCTTGTTTAAAATCAACTACGTGCATATGAGCATCTATAATAGGATATTTAGATCATTTTAATTTATTTAAATCATTTATTTTTTTCATAAAACAATCTTTCAATCAATTTTTTTTAAATTCATTGGCAATTTTAATTTTTATAATATCTTTAGAAAAATTGTTCATAATTTATAATCATAAAGTTTTTAAAAAAAATTTTTCTTTATACTCAGAAAGTTTTAATAAAAAATAATTAAATTCATCATCGTTTTTAAAAAATCATTTAATTTCTTTCTTAGAATACATTTTTAATAATCATTTTACTTTTTTAATAGTCATTCATTTAATTATAAAAAGTAAATCATGAGTATTATTAATATAAGATTTAATTGTTTTTAAGCCAATTAATTCTATTAAAAAATCTTTATTATTATTATTTAAATAATGTAATATGTCATATATTTCTTTTATATTTTTACATAAATTTAATACATATTCTTTTCATAATATTTCTAATAATTCCCTTTCTGTATCATTAAATATCCATTCTAAAACATTACACAAATCATTTGAATTTAAAATAATTTTTTTTAATCAAACATTTCTTATTTGTTTTAAAATTCTTAATTTATTTTTTTCCTGAGATATTCTAGATAAAATTTCTCATAATTGTTCTGATTTTTCTATAATTTTAATTAAAATATCTCAAATTTTTATTAAAAATAAAAAAGAATTATTTTCATCTAAAATTTTTAAACAATTTAAAAGTCATTTATAAGAAACAATAATTTTTAAAAGATTTTCGTCAAGTTCCATAATAGTATTCCAATGAATAATTGAAGATATATTATGTTCTCATGAAAGTGTTTCAAAAATTAAAGCTAATTCATTTTCATCTTTCACAGTATATAGCTTTTCTAAAATAGAAAATTTGTAATCTTTTTCTTTCATAAATTAAAAATTCATTCTATTAAATTTGATTTTCCTAAATTTTAGTTTTAAAATCCATTAAAATAGATTAGTGAATAATTTAATTTAGGTATATCATTATTTGACATTCTTATCAAAAAAATCTATTAAAAGCTTTTTAATTAAAAAAACCAATTATTTAGATATAGATGATAGATTTATTATATCATACTTTAATTTTTTTTGCAAATTCAAGCCTAAAAAAATTTATTTTTAAAAACTACAATTTCATCCACCTTTTGCCTGATAGTTACTACATGTTTTCTCTATTGATTCAATTCATTTATTAAAAATATTAGCATTTAAATCTGCTAACTCATAATTTATTTCTAATAAAATTCAAATATTTTTATCTAAATTAACATTTGATTGTGTCTGTAATCATTTTAAAAATATATAATCTTCTATTATTTCTTTATTTATTTTATCTTTATCGAATAATTTGCTAAATTCAGAAGAAATAGTACTAGGCATTTTAGTTTCTCATCATGATGATGGTTGATCTTTAGGAAAAATTTCATTTGATATTTCATTAATTATTTCTTTTACATTATTAACTATTCAATTTACAGATTTTCAAATATTTTTAACAAAACATTCTACTCATGAATCTGGACATCAATCTTCTTTGTAACTATCTTCTAAATTTTGAAGAATAATAGCTGCTGCTTTTGCACTAATTCATTGTCTTTGAAGTTCTTTTGCTAAAAGCTCTTTTTCTAGCTTTTTAGATTTATCTGTAGCAGCTCAAAATGCTCATCTAAGTAATACTATAGCCTTTTCCCATTCTTTAATTCATTTTTCAAATCATATACCACTTTCGATAACTTTTGTAATTTTACATGAAAAAAAATCCCAACTAATTCATCTAGTTTTACATGTAGCATATTCACTTAATATACTTGATTTTAACTTATCTAAACCATTACTACTATCAAATATACTATCAAATTCACAATTAATATCAGTTTCATCATTAATAACACATCTATAATAATTTATAACTTTATTATTTAAATTTCTTAATTCTATTAATACATTTCAAACTGTATCTAATTGTTTTAATCAATACAATGTTCATAATTCTTGAATTTTAGTTCATGTAATTTTTGTTTCTAAAGCACAAGCACTAGAAGCTTGTCTTTCTATGTTATTTATTTTTTCTTGTTGCTTTTCTAATAATTTATTATCACGAAATATTGGTTGTACTACTTCTCATTTATAAAGAGGTGTTAAATAAAATTCCCAAGAAGATAAAAAACTTCAAAAATCTAAAATTTGATTTGTATTAGTAACTATACTTTTTAATTGTTTTAAATCAGCAATAGCACCTCAATCTTTATCACAAGTAGAACTATTTATTGAGCTTTTAATTTCTCAAAAAATACTATCTAAATCAGAAATATAATTACTCATATCATCTGATGGTCATCATTCAACAGTACATTTATCTGATGGCTTAGATTGTTTTTCTAAAATATTATCACATTTATCATCTCAAAAAACATTTTGAGAAAATAATCAAAACATTAAAATTAAAAATATAAAAAATAGTTTTTTCATAATAAATTATTAATATTATCAACCTCATTTTTTTTCCATTTCTTTAGATATGGAAGTAATATCAATTATTAAAGATTTAAAAATAATTGTAAATGATTTTAATTCTATTAAATCTTTATCGAATCCTTCAAAATAATTTTGTTTTAATTTAGATTGAATAGATTTGCTAAATTTGTCATCTGAAACCGGAATATACATTTGTGCAAATTTATTACTGCAAAAATCAGGATTTTGCTCTTCACAATAATTTTTAATTATTTTTGATTCAAAATCATCAGTAATTTTATTTTGTTTTTTATAATCTAAACCATTTTGTTTAAATGTGTTTATGAGTAAATCTGGATTACTAAATTCTTTTAAATCACCTAAACCTTTATTTTCTTCTTCTGATTTTGATTTTAAATTTAAAATTGGAGGCGGAAGCCATTTTACAACAACAAACAAATGAAGCAAATCTGGTAATTTTAATTTTTTTAATAAATCAAGTCACATAAATGTTTTTGTCATTTCTGATTGTATTAAGCTTTGACTTGCAATTTTATGTACAATTTTAAAATTTTTTGATAAAATTCATTCTATACTATCTGTCTTTCATCATAATAATTTTTGCATATACATTACAAATTCTATATCTATACAAAAAATTCAATTACACTTAAAAGTATCAGAAGAAGAAGATCATCATCATCAACCTCATCATCAACCTCATCATCAATTTCATCAACTACTTCATGATTTTCATCAAGATCAAAGAGGTGATTTTGGATTATTTAAATCAGACTTATTGTTGTTTAAATTTTTACTTAAATTATTTTTTATAGTACTTGAATTATTACCATAAATTAATTGATTATTTATATTTTTAATAAAATTAGCATCTAAATTTTTAATTATAGATCATGTTTTGCATCATGTACTTTTTTCTATAATTCAATTAGAATTATTAATATCATTTTTATCATCATTTTCATTATTTACATTTATTTCAGGTCAATCCTCTATATCTTCTCATTCTATATCTTCTCAAGAATCATTATTT
>CAYRGR010000067.1:3234-5922 GCA_964423755.1 uncultured Candidatus Peribacteria bacterium | reverse complement strand
GAGCTAAATTTTTTTTAGAATATTCTTTAGTCATAGTAGTTATTTGCTCCATTTATGTCTGATTTAATATTATAATAACTATTTTGTCTTAAGTGTCAAATATAAAAAAACAAAATTTTAAAAAAAATAATAAAAATTAAATCAAAAAATTTGCAAACTAAAATAGATTTAATTGAATATAATAAAATGATTAATAAAAAAGGATTTAAATTTAATATGATGAATAAATTATTTAAAAAAATATCAGTTTTTACATTGTTAGCTTTTTTTTTGAATTGCATAAACGAATATGCATATAGTGCAGTATTTAATTTTTCTAATCCAGCTTTTATACTTTCATCTGATTATGGTAAGGTAATAGAAAAGTATGAGGGGAAAAATAGCAAAGAAAAGATAATATTAATTCAGGATATTCATTGTCAACCAGAGATACAAAGAAATATTTATAAAATATTAGATAGTATAAAAAATACATATGGAAGAGATTTTAAAGTAGTTGGGATAGAAGGGACTCCTTTTTCAGAAATAAGGACAGATATTATTTCAAAAATTTCTGATCAAAATATAAAAAAAATTGTTACAGATTATTTTTTAAAAATAGGAAAAATAACCGGAGCCGAATATTATAGTATACTGAAACCTAGACAATTAGAATTAAAAGGTTTGGAGAATAATGAATTATATATAGAAAATTTTAAATTTTTATATGATTCTTTAATGTATAGGGATGAACTAGAAGATGTTTTTGATAAAATATTTAAAGGATATAATGAAGCCAAAAAATATTTTTATAATGAAGAAGTAAATTTATTAGAAGAAAAACAAACTAATTATGCAAAAGGGATTTTTACAATAGAAGAATATATATATTATTTAAAGGAAAAGGCAAAAAAAAATAAAATAAACTTTGATTATGAATATCCTCAAATGAATACAATTTTAAAAATATCTTTTTTAAAAAGACGAATCAATGTAAATAAATTATTACAAGAAAGTGAAGAAATATTTCCCAATTTAATAAATTTTTTAAGCAAAAAAGAAATAGATATACTAAGAAAAAAGAAAGTAGAATCTAATAAACAATATTTTATTTATTTGCAAAAATTAATAATAGAAAAAAATATAGATATTACAACGAATTATAATATTTTATCAGATTATTTTAGATATTTAAATGCTATTCAAGAAATAGATGATGTCGCTCTTTTAGAAGAAAAAGAACATTTGGAATATAGACTGAAAAAACTTATGCTAAAAGGACATCAAGATTCGTTAGAACTTTTAGATAGTGAGCATTATTCAAATATATTTAAAAAATATTTATGGAATGAAGCTAGTATAAAAGATTTAGAAGAACTAAAGTCGGATCCAAAAAGATTTGAAAAAATTAAAAATTTTTCTAATAGATTATTAAGAAAGGGATATTTAAATAAATATGAAAATATCATAAAAAAAGCAGATATAAATATGTCTCAATTTTATAGAGATGCAGAGAAAAGAAATGAAATATTGATTCAAAATTTAACAAGTAAAAAATTTAAAAAGAGTAAAATTACAGCTATAATTTTAGGAGGATATCATACAGAAGGTGTAAAAAATATTTTGAGAAATAAAGGAATTTCCTATGAGGTTATTATTCCTAATGTTTCTAATGTTAAAAGTAAAAATTATTATTTAGACAGAATTTCTGAACAAGCAAATTGGTTATTAAATAAAAACAGCTTGAATATTTTTAAAGATAAAATAAGTAATAAAAATTTTGAATTAGAAAAAAAATTACAGCTCGTTAGTATTTTTTATAACAATAAATTTGAACAAAATTTTCCTTTAAAAATTCAAGTTTTGTGTAAAACAGCATTGTCATTAATTGATGAAAATAAAAAAGATTTAGTTATTCAAAAATATTTGTCTAAACTTTTTGTTGAATTAGTAGAAACTAAAGATATGAAATTATCCAATGAAGAAAAACAAATTTTGATAGATTTTATAATTGAGACAATGAGAGATTCAAATAAAGCAAGAAAAATTTTAATTCAAAATAAAAATGAAAAATTGGTAGAAATATTTGAACTAATTTTAACAGAAAAGGAAAAATATAATAAAGAAACAGTTATAAAAAATTCAATAGAATCAAAAGATATATCACAAAAAATAAATTTGTTGTTAGAAATTGAAAATAAAATTAATTTTTTTGAAAATTTTGAATTATCAGACGAAGAATTATTAGAGTTTTCATTAAAAAAAGAATTTAATTTTTTAACAAAATATGAAAAATTATTAATAATTTCTGCCAAGATAAAAGAATTAAAAATAAGAATTGATTTTGAACTTGATGAACATAAAATTGTAGAAATAAGGACAAGAGAATTTTTAGATAAAATGTTTTTTTCTAATATAAAAATGATAACTTCAGATGTTTTAACAATTTCGTGTTTAGGTGGAAAATTATTTTTTCAGATGTTGTTTTTATTTTTTAAAAAAGAATTAGAAGGTATTAAAAATTTAGATAGACCCAAAAGAATATTGAATTTGGTTTCTAATGATTGTTATGAAGGTGTTTTTCTTCGTATAGGATTTAATCATATTCTTTTTAAAGATAGAGGGAGTATAGGCTTAATTGGAATATTAACTATGGTTGATAAAATTTATAATAGGATGGAAATCCCTATTCCTCAGAAAGTTAGTGTT
>CAYRGR010000067.1:0-3134 GCA_964423755.1 uncultured Candidatus Peribacteria bacterium | reverse complement strand
GGTTGATAAAATTTATAATAGGATGGAAATCCCTATTCCTCAGAAAGTTAGTGTTCAAAAACAAGATAATGCAATATTTTATTATCATACAAAAGGTTTTGATATGTTTTTGGATAGATTAGAGTTAAATAATAATATTTTATCTATTTTAGGATATATTTTAAATATACCAAAAGACAAAGTTATTGAAGAAATAAAAAGAATAATAAATAAACATGAAGACGAAGAACTATTAGTTCATGATTTATTTAAAATTAAAAATTTTGATGAAGAATCTATTTTAGAAATTAAAAACAAATTTAAAGATTTAATAGATGATAAAATTATTAATTTTTATATTGAGAAAATAAAAAGTGAAAAAAATATAAATAAAAGTAGAGAATTAGGCGCTCATTATTATACTATTTTGAATAGTTCAACTATTGGGATAGAATTATGTATAGATGCTTTTATTCAAGATTATAATAAATGGTTTATATCTAAATATCATACAATAGAAAGTGAATCAGCAATGATGGATGAATTTTTAATGAGAAGAATTTCTATATTAAATAAGAATCCTTATGATTTATTGAAATTAGATCAAGAAAAATTGGGAAAATTTGAAGAATCTGCATTTTATTATTTATTATTAGAGTCTGAAAATTTAGAAAAGTTAAAATTTTTTATAAATGCTATTAGTGTTAATAATTTAGAATTATTAATAAACACTATAAGTATTAATAAATTTGTTGAAATTTTTAATAGTTTTAATAAATTATCAGGAATAGATGCTTCTGAAGAAGCAATATATTTTATAAATTTTGTAGATGTAAAAATAATAGTTAATATTATAGATAAATTTGGCTCTAATATTTTTATATTTTTAATAAATTGCTTAAATGTTTATAATTTAAAATTAATCCTTTGCAACGAGAATTTTAAATTAGAAGATATAAATGTTATATTGAATAATTTGAAATGCGATAGAGAAACACTTCAAAGTTTTCATTTAGCATTACAACATTTTGCTAGCAATAAAATAAGTTATAATCAATTCCTGTTTAGTCCTATTAAACAAGAAAATCAAGGTAGAATAATTATAGACAGTAAAGATAAATTATTAGATGCAATGGATAAAGCATTTAAATATGAAAAAAATCCATATATGATAAATACACTTATGTTAAGATTTTTTGTCATGGAAATATACCCAAATCCTCAAAAGAAAGAAAATTTAAAAAATTTTATAGAAAAATTAAACTTTATAGGTATAAAAAATTTTGTAAGCTTAATAAATAAAAAGCAATTAGATTTTGATAAACTTACAATTCAAGAATTAGCAAATTTTCAATTTGATGATCTAGAAGGTGTTTCTCTATCTTTGGATAATCCAGAATTTTATGTATTACAAGGGTTTCAATATAAATCAAAAAGAGAGCAACCCATTTTATTAAACAGCGAAGAGTATGATGTTTCTATTTCTTTATTTTGGCATAATAGAGGCTTAAATATTTTAAATCAAACATTTGTATTTTTTGATTTTTTTAAAAGAATACAAAAAGAAATAAAAGAATTAGAGTTTCAAAAAACAATCAAAAAAGAAGCAGAGCATATTAAAAAAATAGAAAATAAAATTAAATTTAGTACAAAAATTGTAGAAGAATTTTTAGAAATAGTGAATGCTTTAAACAGAAAAGGATTGAGATTTGGAGATCAGACACTTACTCATATAAGTTCTTTTTTAAGTATTAAAAAAGAAAATGATTGTTTTTATGATGATAAAAAACAAAATAGTATAGCAATTATGAATATTGCCGAAAAAGTAGCATTAGTATCTTATGAATTAAAAAAACAAAATATTTCTCAAACATTTAATCATATAATTGAATCAGTAAAAGATAAAAATATTCTTTCTTTGTTATTTTTTATTTCATCTGAAAATATTTTTGAAATATTTCGTATTTTGAAATTATGGGATAAAAAGACAGATATTGGCTATGATTTGTTTGAACATTCAGATGAAAAAATATTTGATGGCTATTTTTTTAGTTTTTACAGTAGAATGTTAACGGCACTTTCTATTATGATTGGAAGAAGTTATCTATTTTGGGAAGAACATAATTCAAAAATATCCCTTCAAGAAAAGCAAAAAAAAATACAAACTCTTTTTTGGGAATATTCATTAAAATATTTTATGTTAGAAGATGTTTTTTTAGTAAACAAAAATAGACTGAAAATTTCTAAAGAATGTTTTGAATATTTGAGTGAAAATTTAAATCATATCGGACTTTCTCATTTATTAGAGTTAATTTATTTAGATGCTGAAAGATTGAGATATATGTTGAAAAGTCCTTTTTTTGATTATACTAAGTTTGTAGAATTACTAAATAATAACGATTTTGTTGTAAAAGATACAATGTTTTTTAATCAATTATATATACCTGAATATTATAAAATTATAGATTTAGGAATTTCTGAAAATATGTTAATTTTTTTTGAAGAAAATTTAAATCAAATAGGATTTAAAAATTTATTTAAGTTAATTAATTTTGATTCTAAAACTTTTGTTTATGCATTAAATCAAGATTCTTTTGATAAAAATAAATTAGTTAAATATTTGAATAATATGCTTTTTTTTATTACAGATTTATCATTTTTAGATAAATGTAAAAAGGAAGAATATCTTTTTAAAATTCAATTTAGAGGCCCCTTGTCTAGTATTGTTCTTGTTCAGGCTTTAGAAGAGTTGTTAGTAGAGTTTTTACCAAAAATAGCTACTTATGTTCAAGATATATTTAGAATAGTTACATTAAAAAGCAAAGAATATGATGAAAAAAAAATTTGGAAACTTAAGTTTGTAGACTCTAATTTTGCAAATATTCAGACAGAAAAAATAGAAAATTTGGGACAAACGGAAGAAGTAATGTTTTTTACTTTAAAAATGTTAAATATTTTAGAAAAATTAAAAGATATTTTGCCTAAAGAAAAATTTGATAGATTAGTTAAAGAATTAGTTTTTCATGAGGTATTAGAGGTTTTTATGTTTGAAAAATTGCAAAAAAAATATAAATATGTAGAAAGTGTAAAAGGTGCACATAATTATGCAGTTAATAATTCTGGGGAAAAACAAAAGATACTTTTAAATATTATAG
>CAYRGR010000066.1:0-6060 GCA_964423755.1 uncultured Candidatus Peribacteria bacterium | reverse complement strand
CAAAACAACAAAAGGTTTTAGAAGTTATTACAGATTTTATTTCAAAACATTGAGAGTCTCCAACTCTTGAAGAATTACAAAAAATTTTAAATATCAAAAATAAAAGAAGTATTGCTCAATTTTTAGAATATTTAGACCAAAAATGATTTATAAATAAATGAAGATGATACAGATCTATAAGACTTTGAGATAGGATTATTGGTTCACAATTAGCTATACCAATACCTATTTTATGAGTTGCAAATGCAGGGAAGCCCTTATCTTATGCAGAAGAAAAAGATCAATGATATCTTCATATATCAAAAAATCTTATAAAATGAGATACTAAAAAATATTTTTGTTTAAAAGTAGAAGGTAATTCAATGAATATATTTTGTATTGATAATAAATATATACATGATAATTCAACTGTTCTTGTAGATTCATCTCAAAAGTGGCAAGAGGGAAGTAATGATGCTTATCTTTGTATAGTTAATGGCTTTGCTACTATAAAAAAGGTTAAAAAAGAAGGGGAGTATCTTTACTTAATTCCAGAGTCTGATGATCCAAAAAATCAACCAATAATTTTAACTGAAGATGATTCTGTAGAAATTAACGGTAAAGTTATAAATGTTTTTAATTTTAATTAGACTTTTTATTTTAAGTAAATATATTTATACCCAATAATATTTGGTTTTCGGTTTTTTTCTTTTTAAAAACACTTTAAATTAGACTATCCGCCAGCTGGCGGAGTCAAACAATTTTCATTATATATAATTTTTATTAACTTAATAATATTTAATTTATGAGTGAAAGAATTACAGAAAATTTAGCTAAAGATTTATTTATATCAAAATGATATGAAAAAAAGCTTATTGAAGAACAAAAAAGTCAAAATCCTATAATTGATAAACTTTTAAAATGATGAAGTAAAAAATGAGAAGGTAAATCTAAACCGGAATTTATTATTTCATTTCCTGATAGTGACATTTTGATTGTTGTAGAATGCAAACCTTATATTAATCAACACGAAAGCCAAAATAAAGATAAATTAGCAGATTTTGCTGTTGATTGAGTTTTATACTATTGAGCAAAATTATCAAAACAATATAATATAATTGCAATTGCCATAAGTGGACAGACCGAAAAAGAATTAAAAATTTCAAATTTTTTGTTTTTAAAATGAGAACAAAATTATAAAGATTTAGAATTAAATCAAATAATGACAATTGAGGAATATAAAAATATTATAAAAAAGGATCCTAATCAAGAAAAGAAAAATTATTCAGAATTATTAAAATTTTCCCGTGAATTACATAATAATATTAGAGATTTTGCCAAGTTAGATGAAGCTTCAAAGCCATTATTTGTTAGTGGTATTTTGATAGCTTTAAAAAATTGACTTTTTAAAAGTTGATATAAATCTACTGATTGAAAAGAATTACAAAAAATTCTTTATCAAGCAATTTGTAATCAAATTGATATCTTTAATATTCCTGGATGAAAAAAAGAGTTGATGA
This sequence comes from uncultured Candidatus Peribacteria bacterium, assembly GCA_964423755.1. Classification (GTDB taxonomy): domain Bacteria; phylum Patescibacteriota; class Gracilibacteria; order BD1-5; family UBA2023; genus CAYRGR01. The sequence continues at coordinate 4,561 of CAYRGR010000066.1, read as the reverse complement.
AAGATACTTACAAATTTTTAGAAAAACATCCAAATCTTGAAAAAAATTATTGAAAATCTAATCAATCAGTTTTAAAAGTTTTAGTAGATCAAATAGAGTCTAATATTTCTCCATTTTTTGATTCTTACAATGAATATGATATAATCTGAAGTTTTTATTGAGAGTTTTTAAGATATACAGGTTGAGACAAACAATGACTTTGAATAGTGTTAACACCTAAGCATATTACAGAATTATTTGTAGAGCTTGCTAGAGTAAATATAAATAGTAAAGTGTTTGATCCGTGCTGTGGCACATGATGATTTTTGATTTCAGCAATGAAAAAAATGGTTATTGATGCAAAAGATGATACTAAAATAATTGAAAGAATTAAGGCAGAACAACTTATTTGAATAGAACAAAATCCAAATATGTATACTTTAGCTTGCTCAAATATGATTTTAAGATGAGATTGAAAAGCAAATATTTACCAATGAGATTGTTTTGATGAAAAAATTATAAAAGAAATTAAAGAAATTCATAAACCAAATATAGGTTTTATTAACCCGCCCTATAGCCAAAAATGAGAATGACAAACAGAAATGGAATTTGTCGAACATATGCTCGATTTACTAGAAAAAAATTGAACTTGAATTGCAATTGTTCCTATGAGTTGTGCTTTAACAAGCAACAAAACAAATAATGAAGTTAAAAATAGAATCTTAAAAAAACATACTTTAAGAGCTGTTTTATCTATGCCAGATGATTTGTTTTATCCAGTTTGAACTGTAACTTGTATAATGGTATTTACTTCAAATAGTCCTCATAATGAATATATTGAAACATGGTTTTGATATGCTAAAAATGATTGATTTGAAAAAACTAGAACTGATTGAAGAATAGATAAAAAGAAAAAATATGAAGAAATAAAAAGTAGGTGGCTTAAATCATTTTTTAGTCAAAGTTCAATTCCATGATTAAGTATAACAAAACATGTTGAATGAAATGATGAATGGTGTTGAGAGGCTTATTTAGAAACCGATTATTCAAGTTTAAATGAAAAAGATTTTATAGAAGAAATTAAAAAATATTTAATGTTTAATAATTTATATAATGACTAAACTATTAGATTTTTTTGATATAAAATATTGACAAAGAATATATCATTCTAAATGTTTTTTAGATGATATTCAATGAAAAATACCCTTAATTTCTTCTTGATGACAAAATAATGGTATTTATTGATTTTTTAATATTTCTCCAAAATATAAAAATGTAATTTCTGTACCAAATACTTGAACTATTTGACATGCTTTTTATCAATGAAAAGATTGTTGTATTGATGATAATTGTTTAGTTTTAAATCCAAAAAAAGAATTATCTTTAAGAGAATTTTTTTATTTTGTTTTAATTATAAGACAAAATAAATATAGATTTATGTATTGAAGACAAATTACGCCTAAAAAACTTTGAGAAATAATTATTCCAGATAAAATACCAAGTTTTGTTTATAATTTTAAAATTCCTGATTATTCAGATATAAAAGATAGTTTAAATAATAAAAAATTAAGTTTAAAAGATAGGGAATGGGAATATTTTGAATTGAAAGAGTTACTTGATATAAAATGAACAAAAACAACAAAAAAAGAAATTTTAGAGGAAGGTTGAAAATGAGAATATCCATATATTACAACGCAATCAACAAATAATTGAACTTATTGATTTTATAAAGTTTCTACAGAAAAATGACTTGTTTTAACTATAGATTCAGCTGTTACTGGTTTTTGTTCTTATCAAGAAAAGGATTTTTCTGCTAGCGATCATGTGGAAAAATTAAGTCCAAAATTTTTGATAAATAGATATATTTGATTATTTTTAACTACAATAATAAACAAAGAACAATATAGGTATAATTATTGAAGAAAATTTAATCAAGAAAGAATTAAAAATACAAAAATTAAACTTCCAATAAATAAATATTGAAATCCTGATTTTCAATTTATGGAAGATTATATAAAAAGTTTACCTTACAGTAAATATTTATAAACTTTCTAATTTAAGTTTTATTTAATTACTTTGAGTTTCTACTCATATAACAATATCTGTATTATCCCAAACAGGAACTCATAAATATAATCATAAATTTTGCGCATTTTGTATGGATTCTCAAAGGTGAAATTGAGAAAAAATATTTACTCTTTTTAAATTATTTAGTACTAAATTACATTCAGTATAAGAGTTTTTATCTAAAATATCTTTTTTACAAATTAATTGAATCGCATATATATCTGACAATAAAATATTAGAAGTTGATTTATTTAATCATGAATTATTTAAACTGTTTTCATATTTATTTAATAAATTATTTTCATATTTTCATTTATAAAAAAATCATAATTTTTTATCAAACACTAAAGGTCTTGAATCAGATAAATATTTTATTATTCAAATAAAACCAATTAATATAGCTAATAAGTAATTTAAATTAAAAGATATATTTCAATTTATAATATCAAATATAATAGATTTTATTCACATTAATCATATAAAAATTAATAGCAGATATATAATAATGTAAATTATATCTAAAACTAAAACAAATCTTCATCAACGATCATTTCCTTTGATATTATATTTACAAGAAAGAAAATTTGTTAAATTTATTAATGGTAACCAAGAAATTTGTTGTGCAATAGAATCATTAAATTTTTCTGATATTTTTGAATTTTCTGATTCTGTTAATTTTCTATATTTTGTTGTATGAAAAATCCAAATATTTGTAATTTTTTCATACAAATTAATTAATTTTTTTGTATATAAATCAAACATTGTAAAATACTTATTAATTAGAAACAAAATTTATTATATAAAAATAATTTTAAAATTAAAAAAATCGAAATTTGGAAATTTAAATGATTAAAAATTATCGTCAAAATCAATAGATATATTTAAGGCATTTTTAATATCTTTGTAATAATTTGATTCTAGTGCTCATATTTTTTCTATAATATAGCTCTTGTCAATGGTTATAATTTGACTTCATAAAAATCTAGAATCTTCTTTGAGTCAATTTTTATTACTTTTTTTAATAATAAATTCTGAAGGAAAAGGATTTTTGAGTGTTGCAGTAAGAGGAACAGCTATAATAGTGGGGGATTTTATATTAAATAAATTATTTTGAATAATTATACATGGTCTAATTCATGCTTGAGTATGTCATTTTTTAGGATTTAGATTTACAAAAATTATATCATATTTTTTATACATATTTAGATTTTTATAGAATTAATTTGAATATCCTTAAAATCACTATTTATGCTTTTATATTCATCATATCTTTCAACTAATCATTTTTCGATATCATTTTTTAATTTAACTTTTTTATAAAATTCTATAGCTGTCTCTATAACTGACCTTTTTGTAATTTTATTAAGTTTTGATTGTTCTTCTATAAAATGATATATTGAAGAATTAAGATTTGTTGTTATAGTATGATTCATATTTGTAAATTACCAATATAAAGTGTAAATATTTTATATAAATATAAATTAAAATCAAGTTAATTTTTTTGATATTACCTATATTAAAATATTTTTATCACAATCTGACAACAAAATTATTACCAGTAAGTAAACTAATATTTACTGATTTTTTATTATTTTCATTGCTGGATTTTTCATTTTCTGATTTAAATAAATAACATCGTCTTGTCAAAGAAACTCAATTTTCTGTAAAAGAAAAATTTATTTTTTAACTTTATATATAATAAAAACTTTATTAAAACTTGAGAAAATCAAGAAAACTTAAAATTTTGCGTTTTACGAGGTTTTTTTTATTTTTACTATAGAAACTTCGTTAAAAAAATTTTTTTATACAAGTTTTTTGGGTTTTTATAAAATTTTTTAAAAAATTAATTATTTGAAATAAATTTTATTAATTAAAAATATTTACATTAAATTTTTTTAAACATTTTTTGATTAAATAGAATTATACAGGAATTATAGAAAAAACTTGATTTTTAAATATTATCAATAAAATTACATTAAGAAGTTCACATAACTTATATTATGTGAAGTAATTGAAATATAAATATATCATTCTCTTCTTATTGTACAAACCAAATTGATTTATATTTATGTAAATTACAAGATCTAATCTAATTTAAAAAAATTTAGAAAAACAAAATTTACCTTATTAATTTATTTTTATTATTTTAAATTTATGAAACTTTTAAAATCTATTGAACAATTTATTATATGGTTAAGAATTTCTCGTAATGCAAGTCCTAGAACCATTGAACAATATGAATCTCATCTTGTTAAATTTTTATGATTTATAAATATTGAAGTTTTAAAAATTAATCATAAATTAGTTTTTTTGGACTCTCCAAAAAATTCGAAAGATATTTTAGAAAAAAATAATCAAAAAGAAATTCTTAAAAAATTGATAAATTTAGACATTACAGATATAAATATAGAAACTCTAAATGATTTTAGATTTCACATTAGTCAACAAAAATTAAATATAAAAACAGTAAATGCTTATATGATTACCTTACGAGCATTTTTTAAATATATTAAAA
>CAYRGR010000065.1:0-6064 GCA_964423755.1 uncultured Candidatus Peribacteria bacterium | reverse complement strand
TGAAAGATTTGTATTCAATAGTTGATCTGTTTCTATTTTTAATCAAACTTGAGCCTTATATCAAAGTTGAGTTATAAATTGTAGTTGAGCATTAAAAACATTTTATGATTATCGAAAAAAAATAATTATGTGTGAATTAGAAAAATCTTTTAATTTTGAAATATGAAAAAAATTATGATTTACACTTTCTGGTATTACAAATCCATCTATAATTGCTAGATATCCAGTAGAACTTGTTTTAAAAACGACATCAAATGATGAATTTTTTTGATGAGATACAATTATAAAAGATGCCACAGATTTTTCTTCAGCATCTATTTTATGAATATATATACAAAATTCTAGTAAGGTAATAGCTGAGTTTAATAAGCCTATTAATATAATGCAAGATCCATGATTTACTTTAAATATAAATGGATTACAAACGAATTGAAGCTATACTACGGATGATACAAATACAAAATTATTTATTAATACTTCAGAACAGGTTAGTGGTACTAATTATACTCTTACACTTTCTTGAGTAAAAACTTTTAATAATATTTATACTACATGAGCATTAATTCAAAATTTTATTTGATTTGATCCATCTGTAAAAAGATTAGATTATGTAAGTCCATATAATATTTCAAGAGGTACATATAATAATCTTGTTTATATTTATTGAAGTAACAATATTTTTGATGGTTCAGTTACAAATGTTAATTTATGAGCGTGAATTTTTTTAAGTTGAAGTGTAATGAAAGATCCAAATGATTTAAATCAAATTAAATTTTATGTAAATATTGCTTCATGAACTTTTTTATGAAATAGAGATGTTACTGTAAATATGAATAGTGGCACAATATATAAATTATTTAATGGTATATCTATTAATAAAAATTGGTGAAATTTTGTTAAGCAAAATTGAATATTTCCTAATTTTAATAACAAAACAGTTAAAATTAATTTTGATACAAATATTTTATCTGTATGAAGTTTATTGGTAGAAAAAATATATTGAACATCATCTTTAATTCCACAAATTACAAATACATCATTTTCATGAAATACATTAATATTAACTTTAACTTGAGTAGAATTAAATAATCAGTATCAAATTAGAAATTTTAATTGATTTACTTTTTATGAAGATAAAATGATTGATGAATATTTAAATATATGATTTGATTTTTGTGATTGAACTAATTGTTATAATAATAGGATAAATTATCCTATAGTAACACAATCAATTCCTTCAAATCGATCAAATGATATTTCCATTAAAGATGCTAGTAATACAGGATTGACAATTGAAGCATATTTTGATCAAGCACTTCAATCATCAACTGTTAATTCAGATAATGTAAAATTAAAAGATGAACAATGAAATAGTATTCCTTGAAGTATTACTTATAGTTGATCAGAGTGACAATATTTTAAATTAACATTTATTACAGATAATGCTTTAAATTATTGAAAAAATTATTATTTAGAATTATCAAATAATATTAAAAGTGAAAAATGACTTTGACTTATTTGAAATATTGATCCAATTGAATGAAATTGACATAAAATTAATTTTACTACAAAGCCAGATTATGATACATTATGAGTAATATGATCTACATTATTTCAAATAGAAAAAACAGAACCATTTAATTGAGCTTACGATGTTCCTTATGATGCAAAATTTAGAGTAATTTTTAATGATGTAATTGATACAAATACAGTTACATTAAGTAATATAGTTTTAAATAAAATAAACAATTCCTGATCTATTATTGATACATTAAATTGGAGTTGATCTTATGATAATAATTTAAGTCCAAAAACTTTATATGTTAAACCTAGTTCAAATTTATATCCCGAATATAAATATAGATTAACAGTAAAAAATACTGTTAAATCAATAAGATGACAAAATTTAAATAATGATTTTATACTTGAATTTAAAGCTTGAAATAAGAGCGTTTCTTCTGTGCCATTAAATATTATGTGAGATTATAACGATATAGATTTATCTAGAATAGAAATTTGATTTTCTTCTCCTATAGACTCTTCTACTATAAACAACAATAATATAAGTTTATTTGCCACATGATGATTAAAACAAAATATAGATTTAAGATATAATTATCTTGATAATTTATTAGTAATAATTCCTATAAATCAATTAATATCTAATTCAGATTATACTTTAATATTAAAACCAGGCATTAAAGATATTTGATGAAATTCTATTAATACATGAAGTTTAACAAGTAATTTTACTCCTAATTATTGAAATATACAAAAGATATATAGTATTTGAGATATTGCAATTTGATGAAATTTATTTGTTAAAAATTTATTTGCAAAACCTAATTTTCTAGAAATTGATTTTTCTTCTGAAGTAAAAGATGCTACATTAAAATCAAATTATTATATAAGCTATTGTACCAATTTTGATCCGACAAATTGAGATCCATCAAACTGTGTATATACTTGAGTTTCTTTATGAAATTCTTATATTAAAGAAGATTTAGTTACTCATAAAGTTATTATTGAATGAATCAATATTCCTGAATCAAATTCTCCTTTACAGACAATTGTAAAATTTGATTTATCTAATATACAAGATTTATATAATAATAATTTACCAGAAAATATTTTTTACATTCCTGTATTTAGTGAGGATATTTGATCTACTGTTAAGTGAGATTGACAAGCTATTGCAATGAATACAAACATTAATCCTCAAAATAATATTGCATGAGAACAGACTTTATATTTTATAGATTTTCCTATTTCAAAAAAATTAAATCAAAATGATATTGTGGAAATATTATTTCCATTACAATTTAATTTATCAAATGCTAAATTTGATTCTTGAAATAGTGTAAATTATGTTAATTGAGATATTAATGGTACTCCAAAATTTACTATAAATAGTGATAATACAAAGAAAATTTTAACTTATACTATAAATAATTGATATGTATTAAATAATAATGATTACATTATTTCTTCTATAAAAGATATCATTAACCCTATTCAAGCAAAAGATTATTCTACAGATTGATATGTTGTTGAGATTACTACAAAAAATATGTCTTGAGTTATTTTAGATAGATTTAAATCAAATCCTATTTATATAAAACAAGCTCCAAGTTGAGAAAATGCAAAAACTATTACTGTACAATTAAAGACAGAATCTTGAAGTAATTTAGAATTATCATGAGCTGTGATTAATTTACATTCTCCATTTTGATATAATGAATTAATTACAAATTCTAGTTGATCATTAGTTTTTACTTGAATTTTAAATGAAAAATATGGTTTAGTTATTGATCCATTTGTTAGAATTAAAAATTGAGATTTTTATAGTGATTCAAATTATATTTCTAATGGTAAATTTTACGATATATTTTTAGACAATAATAAATCGGTTGATTTTATTTTAAAAAATAAAAATACAAGTGAAAATCTTGTTACTATATCTTGATCTATTAATTGATTAGATTGAAAAGAGGTTACATTATGGGCAGCATCATCAATGTGATATTTTGAAAAGAATTTATGAATATTGATGTGAAGTGGTGTTGCTTATGAAATAAGATTACCAAAAAATGCATGATATACATCAATTTGAATATTTCCTACAATACCAAAAGATTATCAAAATAAAGCATGAAGTTATCTAGTCCCAGATTGGCAAGCTTCAAAACCTCAAAATATAAATATAGAAGAATCTAATATCTCTTGAATAAATTTTTCTGCTGTAATTCCAAATATTAATTTTACTGTAAATGTTCAAGATAATTTGTGAAAAGTAATCCCAAAGGCTCATATTTATGTATATTCTCCATGATGAGATATGGTATGATTATTTTGAGATTCTGATATAAATTGACAAAAAACATTTAAAGTAAATACAGGTACATATATTTATTGAGCTTATATAGAATGACTTCCTAATCCAGTAGAACAAACTATTACTATAACATGAACATCTACTTGAACATTAGTAGTAATGTTACCAAATAGAACTGTAGAGTGAAAAGTCTTAAATTGATCTACTCCATTATCAAATGTAAGTATATACGGTTTTAATCAAAATAAATGATCTTTTGTTAATACAATGACAGATATTAATTGAAGTTATAAACTTTATGTAGAAGATTGAATATGGAAAATTTGATGATGGATTAATTCTATTTGACCATTGGACGAACAAATATTTACAGTTTCTGGATCAAATTTAATAAATAAAAATTTTGTAATAAACACATTTAATTTATTTACTATAACCTGAAGTGTCACAATGTCATGAGCATGAGTAGATTGAGTAAATATTTTTGCAGAACCTACAGATAATGATTATTCTAAGGGTTGATTTACTTTTACTGATTTAAATTGAAATTACGTTTTAAATTTAAAATCTTGAACTTATAATATTAACGCATTTCATCCTCAATATTGAGAAATATGAAAAATTAATAATATTGTAGTAAATACAAATACTTGAAATTTAAATTTTTCTATAGCTACACCAAAATCTCTAACTATATCATTTACTGGTTCTTGAGTACCTTCAAATCAATCTGATATTTCTAAATTTGAATGGATTATGGATATTTTTAATAAAAATGAAAATAAATGATTTACTCAAAAAATTTTGTGACAAACTCAATATAAATTCAATAATGTACCAAGTTGAATATATAAAGTTAAAATCAATGTAAAATGAATTTGAGAAGTTTATAATTCTTGAAGCTTTTCTGTTTCAGATGATAATATTCAAAATATTAACATTAGTTCTAATAATAAATTAGTAACAATATCATGATCGGTAGTTTCTAGTGGATCACTTTTGCCTATAGAATGAGTATATGTAGAAATAAAAAATTTAAATTCAAATCAAATGATTTGAGAAAAAACAAATGCCCTATGATTATTTAATATAAATATTTGATCTGGTACATATTTTCAATTAATTGCAAAAAAACCATGATACGAACAAAGTATGGTATATACATGAATAACCACATCTAGTTGATATATTTTTAATGATAATATTAAATTAACACAAATTTCTGAAACAATTACAGTTAATTGAAGTGTTTCTTGAAGTTGAAATTTAGAAAATATAAAAGCTTTTATAAATATACAATGAATTTGATTAAATTCTAGTTGATCTGAAATAGATATTCCAAAATGATTTTGAAAAGAATTATCTTTAAGTACTACTTGAAGTTTTTCTGTTACTGATGTTCCAAAAAATTTTTGAAGTTGAAAAATAATTATAGCTATTGAATGATATCAAAAGTATAAAGATATTACAAGAATGTATGGATCTTCAAATATTAATTTAAGTTCTTTTAATCTTGTATGAACAAATATTACAAAACCACTTTCTACCCCAATTATTCCTTCTCAAGGTTGATTAATTAATGATTTAACATCACAAGTAAAAGTAATATTACCAAGTTCTGCTTTATGAAATTGATCTCAACCATGATCTGTAATTACAAAAGAAACTTGAGCTATCCCAAACATACCTTGACAAGAAGCAATTTGATGAAAAGCAAAAGAAATTAGAGCTACAGATAGTAATGGTAATTCTATTACAGATTTAACTACAGATGCTACAATAGAAATAACATATTCTTGATCTGAATTATATAGTACATATTCTGGTATTACATTAGATGATATTAAACATTTACAAATTTCTTATTATGATGATACCTCTGTATCTTGGAAATCTTTACCAACAACAGTAGAATCTTCTAGTTGATTATTGTTTGAAAATTATTCAGGATCACTTTCTACTTTATTAAAAGATATACCTTGATATTCTGATTTAATTTTTACTCTTAAAGCACAAGTTAATCATTTTACATTATTTACATCTTTAATAAGTACTGCGGTTTCAAACTCTTCTAGCTCTAGTCAATGATGATGAGGTTGATGAGGTGGTGGTTCATGAGGATGATGATGAGGATGATGATGAGGTGGTAGTTCAATAGTCTCTTGAATTGCAGTAACTGTTAATAATATTTCAAAATATTTATGAAATGTAAAACAAGCTATAGTTTTA
>CAYRGR010000064.1:0-6075 GCA_964423755.1 uncultured Candidatus Peribacteria bacterium | reverse complement strand
ATTATAGATCACTTTTAATATTCCATTATTAAAAAAATATACAGAAGATAGTTTTTCATTTAATCTATTAGTTATGAGTTATGGGGGATTAGATGTTAATACAGATGAATTTGGAGATGTTTTAGTTAGTGAATTAAATAACGAAGTTTTAGATATATCTATAACTAATACTAAAAGTATTGACACATCTATTTGGACTTCTGGTTTACCTTTTTCATATATTTCATTACCAGAAATGTTTACTGTTGAAGATTAGATTTATATATCTTGGAAATATATATTTAATTTTAACTCTTTAATTTCATAATTTGAAAGGATGTGATTTTTATATGCCAGTTGATTTTGGTAAATTTAAAACAACACTAAAAGAGGTAGAGCATCAATACAATGTTAATTAGCAAATTTAGGGGGAATCGTAGTTGAGTGTTAAAACAAAATATAGAATAAATCATTCTGGTTGTAGGTGCAGACTTGGTTCTGTTACAAATATTTTGAGTTTATATGGTTGTAAAGATATTACTAATGAAGTTTCTAATAATGAATATTATTGGGCTTTTAATTATTAGGGGGATTTAAAAGTCATCGAAGATAAGTTATTGGAAGGTGGATTTGATTTTCAAAGAGTTAATTAATTTAAAACTTGACAAATACTATTTTTTGTGATATAATGTTAAAAGTGGGAATAAAAAGAATGGAGTGTGATTGTATGGATATTTCAAATTTTCCTATTTTTAGCATAAAAATGTGGAAACATTTAAAACAAAAAGAAACAAAAGATTATAAAATTATTTATAATACTTCTAAGTCAAGTAAAATAAAAATAATTTTTACACCATTTATTATGTTTACTGTTTCTATTGCTATAATACTTTTTCTAATATTTTTTGTGGTGTGACTTCACATGAAAGAACGCCCTATTTTGGATGTTTTAGATAAATATATTAAAAAAGTAAAAGAAACATAGACTGGTGAAATAATTTATAGATGTCCAGTGTGTGGTGATTCTAAAAAAGAATACACAGGGCATTTGTATGTTAATAAAGAATCCTTTAATTATATTTGTTTTAAATGTGGGGTTAAGGGAAAAAACATTGTACAATTTGTTTATAATTTAATTCAAGATGGTACTATTTCTGAATATGACGTAAAGGACGAATAGGAAATGATAAAATATATATTTAAAAAATTACAAAGGTAGGAAAAATCAGAAAAAAATATTGAAGAATTAGAAAAAATCACATTATTAAAACAGAAAAAAGATGAAGAAGATTTAATAAAATGTATATCAGATGAAGAATTATTTATGAATACTTTAAAAAAGAAAAGAAATTATCAAGAGCAATTTGTTGTAGATAGTGTACTAATCCCGTATTATAAACAAAGAACGGTTGGATAGGAAAATTTATAGAGATATTTAGTAGAGAATAGCAAAGTGTTTTTTTATTATAGTGATGTACAAGAAAAAATAGAATCTTATAGTCCTTCAATATTATTAAATAGGATTTATTTCAATCATGGAAACTCTTTTTATACTTAGAGGAAAATATCAGATTTTATTGAAGGTGAAGATAAAGATTCAAAAAGATATTTATTTTATCATTCCAAATCAAGTAAAAAGATGTATCCTTTTATAATTCAATTAATTGATGATTCAGAAGTATATGCTGTATATTTAACAGAAGGAATATTTGATTCTATTAAATTACACAGTTTTTTATCATATGAAACCCAAAATTTTGCTACCTATACTTTGAATGGAAAAATATTACACGAAGATTTGTTAGAAATGCTGAAATCAAAATATAAAAATCTTAGTAAGATAGTATTAATTTTAGATAAAGACGTTTCAGAAAAAGATATTAAATCAAGTATTTTAAAATTTAATAATATATTCAACACAAATGAAACTGAATTAATGATTGGTACAATACAAGATTAGAATATAAAAGATATTGGTGAAATGATAAATAAAGATCAGTTAAAAGTAATTAAATTAGAGAGTTAGAATAATTATGAATTATCAGATATTTTTATTAAGTTAGATAAAGTAAGAAGTTTTTTTGGTGGGGTATGTTTGAAATGAATATAAAAACTATTTATTGTAATCCAAATAAAAAAGAAAACCCAATGTCAATAATTTCCAATAAATATCTTTTAGGAGATATATTAACTAAACAAAAAATAGAAATGTTTATTCAACTATTTAAACAAAAAATAGAAAGTGAAATAGAAATAATAATTAAAAATGATGTATATAAATTAGTAAATTCTGTATTTTGCATTAAAATACAGGAAAATAAAAATATGATGTTTATTGAAGTATAGGGAAAATAGTATAATAAAGAAATTGATAGAGTACACAAACTAATAGTGGAGATTTGAAAAAAATGCAAATACAAGAAAAATAGATGTTTAAATATTTCTCTTATATAAAGCAAAAAAAGACTTTTAATTATGGAAATAAAAGTTATACATTTGATCAAGATATAATATACGATATAGATAAGTTTGATTTAAATGATAAAAATGCTATAGCATACATTATTGTTAGAAATTTAAGCGATTTTGAAATATACAAAACAGAGGAAGATATTCCTGGGCAAAAGCAAGAAGAAGAAAGCGTTAACTATAAAGAAATGAATGAAAAATTGATTTTAGCATTGGGAAAATTAACAGAAACTTTATCAAAAAATAGTACAAATTTATTGCAATTACAAACATATCAAAATAATTATAATGAAAAATCTAAAGTATATAAAGAAGAAGATGAAATATTATTTATACCAGATATTGATATATCACAAACAAAAATTAAAAAACAAAAAGAAATTGTTACTAAACAATTAAGTGATGAAATAGATTTAGATTAAAATCTTTTAAATAAGGATTGGTGAGCAATGCAAGAAAATATTGTTGGTGTAGATATTGGTACAATGAATATTGTATCATAGTTTAAAGTAGATAGCAAAAGTATTTCTATTAACAAAATAAGAAACATGTTTTTGTTGTTAGATTATAATGTTATTGAATTTTCTGATTTATAGGAATAGCAAATTGAATATGTTAAATTAGATGATGTAAACAATAAAGTTGTTGTTCTTGGTGAAGATTAGTATAAACTTGCCAATATTTTTAATATGGAAGTTCGTAGAACAATGAAACGTGGAATTATATAGCAAAATGAAATTGATTAGTTAGATGTAATTGCAATTATGATGAAAAAGCTATTACCTAACAATATTGATAGTAAATAGGATAAAGGTAAATGTGTATATTCTATTCCTTCAAATCCAATAGATTAGGTAGATGTACCAGATACATTTTATCATGAGCAAATATTTAAAAAAGTTTTTAATACCATTGGATATGATTAGGAATCATTAAATGAATAGATGTAGCTAATCTTTTCAAATTGTAAAGCAGAAAATTATTCAGGAATTTAGATTTCATTTGGATAGGGTCTTACGAATATTTGCTGTGCATATAAGGGCACACCAACAATACAATTCAGTATTTATAGGGGTGGAGATTGGATAGATCATAATTAGTAGAAATCAATTGGGTAGTTAGAATCACGTGTTACATTTGTAAAAGAAAAATCTTTTGATTTGCTTGAATTAAAATAGGCAAGCAAGCAAGAAAAAAGAATTAAAGAATAGCTACAATTTTTTTATGAAAACTTGATACAATATACAATAGAAAAAATAATTGAAAAAATAAGTTTAGATCAAGAAAATTTAAGCATAGACTCACCAATACCAATAGTTATAAGTGGTGGTACAAGTTTACCAAATGGATTTCTTGAAACCTTTAAAAGATTATTTGAAGAAAATGGAAGTGATTTCCCATATGAAATTTCAGAAATTAGAAGGTAGAAAGACCCATTAAATGATGTTTAGGAAGGTTGCTTGCTTTATTAGATGTGGAAAGCAAAGAAAGGGGAATAAATATGATTTTGAGTTCAATTTTAATAGATAATACATATGGTACAAATATATCAAGAATTATATTTTATGGAAAAAATATAATTGAATTTGAAGAGGAAATTTTAAAAAGCAACAATTTTTATACTGAGGTAGATAAAAAAAATAAAGAATTTTTGTAGTAGAAGATAGAGGGTCTTGTTTAGGAAACATCATAGGTTTAGTATTTAAACAAACTTATAAAATAGCTATCAGAAAAATATTATATAACATTCCAATTTGAAAAAGATTTTTTTGTAACTTGGAAATCTTAGGATAAAAGAACAGATTTTAAAGCAAATTTTAGTTAATTTAATATACATAAATAAGCACAAAGGATATTAAATGATTTATGATAAAGTGAAAAAATTATATAGTACAAATTTTGATAAAATAAAAAATTTAAACAATGCTCAAAAACAATTAGATTCAGAACAAAAGCATGTGTTTTTTGATATTAATTTTTTGGGTAGTTTAATAGATAATGATATTACAATTACTAATATAAAAAACAAATTAAAGCAAAGGCTAAAAAATTAGATTTTAATTAAAAAAGGTGAAATACCTTTTGAGCATGAATTTGGTAGTAATATATACAACCAATTATATGCGTAGGATACAGAACTTGATTATAATAAAATTAAAGAATATTTAGAAGAATTGACGAAACAAACTTTAAAAAATGATATTATTTTTGATAAAGTGTTGGTAAATAGAAGAAATATTGAAACTGATATTTATGAAGTAGATGCAAACAAAGTTGTGTTAGATATTGAAATACATTATGAAATACCATTAATAAGTAATGATATTTTATCATTTACATTAAATTAGCATGAAAGGGAAGAGTGATTTAAATGTAGGATTTATTTAGTAAATTAGGCAATAAAGATAAATTACATTCAAAATTTGTAGAAATATCTTTGCCATTTTATAATTTAATTAAAGGTACAAAAGAAGCATAGGTATTTAAGGTTATTCCAATAACAATTAATATGGAAATGGCATTTTAGAATTCAGTTAAAACCTTTTTAGAAGGTAAAATACAAAATGCCTTTTAGATGTATGAAGATATTATTGAACATATTTTGTTTTCTAATGATGATGGAAAACAAATAGATTTTGATAGTTTAACACTGTATGATATAAATTATATCATATACAACACAAGAATTATGTCATATGGGAATACATAGACTTTGAATTTAACATGTACTAATTGTAAATCATTTTATAATGAATATACAGAATTAGAAAATAAGTTTAAGAATAATGAAATTTCAAAATCAGAATTTGAAAAAAACTTAGAAGAATTAAAAAATAAAAGACATATTCATAATTTTGAACCATATATGATTCTAAAAAATGCTTAGTTTTATACAAAAATAGTAGAACAAAATTTAACTAAGTTTGAATTAGAAGTCCCAGATAAAAAAGATGATATATATTATACATACAAATAGATTTCTGGAAATACAATTAAAATTGGTCCACCAAAATTGGGATGGTATAAAGCATTAAAACCATATTTACTTGATTTTAGATTAGTTTAGGAAATGTATGAAAAGCAAGGAATGGAAATTAAAGATCAAGAAGAAACTTCTTTATTTTATAGTAGATTCTCTAACTTATGTTTATTTATTGATAGTATTGATAATATTCAAATAGAGAAAGAAGATATATAGCAACTTCCTATTATATTACAAAATATACTAATAAAACCAGATATTGTAAATTTAAATAATTTAATATCTAATTATGAAAAATATGATATTTCTATTCCATTTACATATGAGTGTGATGTTTGTGGATTAGAATACAATGGGGATGTTACAACGTTTCCAATAGAATACCTTTTTGATGTTAAGAAATGATTAGGAATATAGAAAAAATAGAAAAGACTTTTTATTTCAAGTATCAAAACAGTTGATGCAGCAATATCATTTTAGCTATACTGAAATTTTAAATATGGATATAAGTTCATTTATGGAATTTTAGAAAGATTATGAAAAATATCAAAAAAATAGATTAGAAGTAATAGAAAGTGTACAAAAAAACAATCCACAAAGTTTTATATTTAATTTACCATTATAATTTTTAAATTAAAAAAGGA
>CAYRGR010000063.1:0-6095 GCA_964423755.1 uncultured Candidatus Peribacteria bacterium | reverse complement strand
TTTACATTTATTTTAATTACAAATTTATGAAATAATTTTTATCCAAAATTAAACTATTGGATTATAGAATAGATTATAATTTATTTAATTAGGGGATTTTCATATGGAATCAATAATACTAATAGATTTTTTAATTTAAAAATTTAATCAGATATAAAATGAAACTTAAAAGACTCGATTTTCATAATTTATATAGTGATTGTTATGAAATTAATAATATAAAGTGTGAAACAAAAAAAGAATACAAAAATCTAATAAAAAAAATTAAAAATGATTCAAAAGAAAAGAATTTAGATAAAAATAAAATTAAGAAAAAGATTAAAGAGATTAAATTTTTTTTAGAAAAGCATTATTTAGCTAAAATTGATTTAATATTAGAGAAATTTGAAGTCACAAAAACAAAATTTGAAAATGATAAGATTTTGATTTTTCAAAAACAAATTGTATATAACTATTTTAATATGCAAAGAAATTATTTTCTTCAGAAAAGTAGAGAAAAACCAAAATGCAATCAATCTATTATTAGTTACTTTAATATTTGTTTACGTATATTAGAATTTGCTACATATGTTAATATTAAAAAAATTGAAAATGTTAAAAAAATATGTTTCAATAAAGATTCAATTAGCTTATGTTTTTATTTACATTTTTTAAAAATAAAAGATGATATAAATTCGCTAAACAAAAATATAATTATTTATGGCAAAGGAATAAATAGTTATTTGTATAATAATAAAAATATTTTATTTATTGACTATGAAAATAACTATATTCCAATTTCTAAACCAAATGCAGAAATAGAAGACCAAATTAATGATGAACGAACATTTTGGTTTCAAAGATATTTTATGCTTAAAGACAATAAACAGATTAAAGATATTTTTAATGGTATAGGATCAATTGGTTCATTTCCTACTAAAGGAGCCAAAGGAAAGAGATTGCGTAAATCACATGATGTTATAGATTTTCTAGATGAAAATATCTATAATCATAATTCTATATTGGAAAACAATCAAGAGTTGGAAAATAATTTAGAAAATACCCAATCAGCAGATACAATTCCTTCAGCATTACTACTTGATAATAAGGATGTAATTGGTTTTAATATTTCAAATAAACATATTAATTCAAACTATAAGAATTTTTTAATTAATAAAAAAATATCAAATAATATGGCTAAAAATGAGATGTTTTTATATTCTAAAGCACCTAATATTAATACTTTAAAAGAGTTAATTATGAAAATTTTAGAAGAAGATGCTATGGATACAAAAGAAGGTTATCATAGAAAATTAATTTTAGTATCTTTATTTACAGGAATATCAATAGATAATTTAATTGATAGTTTTTGTAAAAAATCAAAAAGTATTTTTTTTGAAAATCAAAATATTCTAAAAATAAAACATCAAGATAGCATATTTTCTGAAAATATTGTATTAAATGATGAAATTTTAATTTCTCTTCATCCACAAAAACACTCTGTAGCTAATTTACCAAGTTTATTAAAAGATATGATCTATCACATTAAATCTAACATCAACAATAAAATAAATCCAAAAACTATAAAAGAAGAAGAATATAATAAGATTAAAAACATTGAACTTAAACAGTGTAGCAAAATATTAGGATACCATAAGAAAAAATTGAGTAAATCTATCTCTAATATAACAGTAAAATCAATTCATAGATTATTTTTTCATTTTTACCATCTTTTTAATGGAAAAACAGATACAGGTATATTACTTTTATATAAAATTTCAAATAGTAATAAAGCTAGAGTTTGTTATGTATCTCAACCTAGAAGATTAATTTACTATGAAAAATGGGTGATTAAGTTTTTGAGAAAACTTTCTGAAAAAAATATTTTAAAATTCAAAAATGAAAAACGTAATCAGATTATGGTTGGCTCGCCAAAAGTTGTCAAAGTAAAATCTTTTAGATTATTTTTGAAAAATATTGTAAAACTGTCACCTAAAAATAAAATAGAAAAATTTAATCTTCAAATGATATTTATAAGATATGCTCTATCTATTTTACTTGCAACAAGAAATTTTAATACATCCTGTGAATTGTTAGAATTTTCTGAGAAATTTGGACTGTTAACAATTCATGAAAAAGCTAAACATGTAAACAGTTCAAAAAGATTAATAAAAGTTTCTCCGATGGCTTTGGATTATATTAAATTATTTTTTGAATTAAAAAAGGAATTCGATTATGATGGTTATATACCAATATTAATAAAAGAGTATAAAAATAAATATTATGAATTTGTTGATTTTAATAAAAATGAATTGTTGACATTTTTAGAAAAATATAATAATAATAAAAAATATAATCAAATGGTTGATTTTATTAAAATTGTAGAACTAAATTTTGGGAGACATGTTTTTGCAACAGAATCATTGAGTAGAGAGTTAAAAAAAGATTATGAAAATGAATTTATGGGCCATTATTCCAAAGGTAATTTAGGATTTGGTATTTTCAGTAATATGGAAGTTAAAAGTTATTTAGAAATTACAGAAAGGTTTATGATAAAGATTGAAAAAAAATATTTTTGTAAAAAAATAAATCCGAGAAATATAAAATGCAAAGTAAAAAAGAATTTAAGCAATATTTAAAAAATTTTCAAGATAAAATTGAAAAAGAAATCGATATTAATGATAATAAAATTTTAGCAAACATGGAAAAAAATATTTTATATATAATATTGAAGAATCTGGATTATAAAAAACATTTTTATAAAAATCAAATATATTTTAATATGAGTTTATGGGTTAAATTATATAACAAAAACAAGAAAGAAATGAAGCATAAAGGAATAATTATACATAATTTTGTTAAAAAACTTATACAAGGTAAATTTGTACACAAAAATTCAAAAAATTTTCCAAAGAATCAAAATATATTTTGTATAAATCCATTAAGCAAATCCTTTTTAAATTGCAGCCTAGATGAATATGATAGAATTATTGATATAAGAGATAATCTTATAAAAAAATTAAAGCAGTATAGTTTATTAAATGATAAAGATGTAAATTTAGAATTTGAAATAAATTTATTCATTTACTTTAAACTTTTTTCTATAGTTAAAATAAGCAATACTTATTTCAAATACTTGAAAAGAGAAAACATCATTTATGCTGGTGATAAAGTAATTTTTGTGTTAGAAGAGAATTCAATAGAAGGTTTTACACCTATTCATAAAATTATTTTTGATAATACTACTTCAGAAATAATTAGACAAGTTTTCCCACAAGAAATAAAAATGATATTTGATGCAAATGAGTATATATTTACAAAAAATTATAATTTTTATTTTAGAAAAATGAAAAATTTTTGTGAAGAAAATAAAATCAATGAAAAAATAACAAATTCAACAATAGAGCTAGAATTTCAAATAAATAGTACTCCATTAACTTTAACACTGATGAAATCTACTAAACATCCTAGATTAAGTTTATTTGAATTGGAAAAACTTTATCCACAAAGTGTAAATAATTATTTGCTTGCATTAGAAAAAACTAATCAGACAGTTTATAAGAAATTTAATCAAAATAGAGTTAATGATACACAAAAAAAATCTGATGATGGCTTTTATGATGAATTTGATGACGAATCTGATGATGAGTTAGATATCAAAAAAGAATTAAACTTCAAATTCAATGTTTATGAGAAATTAACAGAAATTGTAAAAGTTCCAAAAAATAAATTATCAATGGCTAACTATTTTAGTTTTTGGCGGAAATTCATGTCAATCGAATATAATAAAGTTGATAGATTGGAATCAATATATTCTTATATAGAATTTTTATTTGTCAAGCATGAAAATAATGAAATTAATCAAAGAACATTAAGAAATTATTTGCAAATAAGTTTTGATTATTGTTTTGATATTTTGGTGAAGTCTATAAATATGGAGGAAGCCTTAAAGAGTATCTATGAAAAACTAAGAAATAGTAACTTAAATCCAAGAGTTCAAAATAAATATTTGAGTAGAATATTATTTTTCTTTGACAGACAATATGAATATAGGGCTAATAAAATAAGCAATACTATAAGTTATAATAGATCCATAGTATTTAAAGATGAGTTAAATGAATTAGTAAAAAAATTATTAGATGAAGATTTAAAACTATGTAAAAGTAAATTATTAAAATACAGAAGAACTGTTTTTTCAATTATTTCTTACTATTCTGGTTTGCGAAAAAGTGAACTCTATTCAAGAGAAGTTAGAGATTTCTCGTATATAGATGGTAAAAAATTCTATATAAATGTTAATAAAAATGGTCTTAGAAGAATTAAAAAGCATAATAAAAATAATCCTGTTTCATTGAAAAATAATAATTCTATAAGAGCTTTTGAATTTGAAATAACAGATAGAAAACATTTTAATATAGTTAAAAAATATTATGATTTACTAGTAGATTATAAAATAATATTTTTATTTCCAGATGAAAATGATGGAAAAATATCGAAAGAGCAGGTAATGAATATTAATAAAATAAATACTATAAATAACATATTGCAAGATATTACAAAAAGATATACTGTAATTCATTCCTTTAGGCATTCTTATGTTACTAATGAAATTAAAAAACTTATTCAAAAAAAAGATAAGAAAAATGAAGATATGTATGATTTGATTTTTAGAGTAGGACATGAAGATCCAGAAACTTCAATATCCCATTATACACATTTAGATTTAATTAAAATAATGTAATTTCTGATTGAATTAAATCTAAAATTTCACATATAATACATATTAGAGTTAAAACTACACCAAATAGTCCTAGAAAATCTGTTCAAATTGTTGAGAGTTTTAGACTTGATAATGGAATGGAAACAATTATCATACTATTTTTAGTATGATAATATTAATCTCGGTTGTTGAGTTTATTATTAGCTCAATTTAGATAATTATCTAAATACTTTTTTTAATAAATAAAACCAAATAACCACAATGGTATTTTATTATCAAATCCAATCTCTATATCATCTGATACAACAAAGCCTTCCTTAGCATCTTTTATTTGTTTAAAACTTTTATCTTTACCGCCAATTTCAAAAGTATATTTTTCATCTAAAATAAAATCCCCACTTTTTGGATAATTAATATTATGATTATAAGATACAGATGAAGCAAAGAATGTTTCTCTTATAGTTCCAATTTTTGAGTTGTTGCAAAAAATAGAAAATAGATTTGTATTATCAAGATACATTTTCTCAGGTTTAGAAATAATACTTATACCAGTTGATTTAGCTCCTAATATTCTAATTAAACCTGCTGCTTGCAATATTCCTAAATATTTATATAAAGTTCTTTGATTAAGTTCTACTGCACTACATAATTTTGATATATTAATATCATAAGGCTCACTTTGGCAAAGCATTACCATCATCTTTTTTAAAGAGTTAATTTTATCATGCTCTATTGCATAAATCATTGGAAGATCAGTTTCTAATATTTGCATTGAAGCATTTAATAGTTTTTGAACATAACTATTTTTAGAAGTTTTGTAAAATGGATATGCTCCGCCTTTTAAATACTCTTCAAAATATGCAAAAGGTTTTACTTTTGATAATATATCAATAGCATGAGTAGTATGATTTTCTAATATTTCTTGTAGTAAAATAGGTTCAAATTTTTCATTTGTTTCAAGTTCTAAAAACTCTCTAAAAGATAATACTGGAAGTTTATAAATAATGGCTCGTCTACTTAAATCTGCTTTAGCGTTATCTATTGCAACTGCATTTGAACCTGTAAAAACTACATTTAGTGAAAAAAAACTATCATAAATCAATTTTAAATCAATTTCAAAATTCTTAATCTTATGAATTTCATCAATGATTAAAACTTCTCCACCTTTTTTTTGAAACTCATCTGCTATATTAAATAATCCAAGCTCAAATACTACTGGATGGTCTGCCATGATATATAAAGTTTTCTTTTCTTTGAATATACTGTGTAAATATTGAAGTAATAGGGTAGTTTTACCAATTCCTCTAGAACCTAAAACTCCAATAAGTCTTTCATTGAAATCAATTTTATCAAATAAAAATCTTTTATACTCAGGTACTTTTTGAGATAATATTTG
>CAYRGR010000062.1:0-6125 GCA_964423755.1 uncultured Candidatus Peribacteria bacterium | reverse complement strand
TGAAAAAATATTTTTGAAAAAAATAAATTTAAAGAAATAGTTCAAAAAGTTTTAACTCAAAAATCTTATAATGATACTAGTGGTGATGTTACTTTAAATATACAAAAAATGGGTTAATTTTTTATTACTAAAAAAATGGCATTAGTTCAAGATTTTTCGGACTAATGCTTTTTTTATTATAAAGACAATTATAGGAAGTATTGAGACTGTAAAATAAAATATAGTTTAGTTTACGGTTTCTGTATTATTAAATTCATTATTATTTATAATAATTGTAAACAATCTATCTTTTTGTTTTTGATCTAATTTGCGTAGTTTTTGATCAATAGCTTTTCTTTCTTCTGGACTTAATACTATTTGTGTTAATTTTAAAACTCTTTGTCTTGCAATTTCTGGATCAAATCAAAATATATTAGAAGTTTCAATTATTTGTGTATTTAATTCATCAACACTTAATTTTTCTCAATAAATATCTTCATTTAATACTTTGCTTTGCATAATTGTATTGTTATTTAATAAATTTGTGTTATTATAATTTTCAACATTATTTTGGATCTTAACAAGAGTATTTGTAAGAAGTACTTGTTTTTCTATCTCTATTTCTTCTCTGCTCAATTTAATATTTTCTGCTATTTTGTGCCAATTATTTAACACTTCTTCTTTTTTATTATCTGTAAGTATATCAAATATTTTTATTATATCTACTGCATCTTCTTCTAATATAGAACATTCTTTTATTAAATTTAAAAGTTTAATATTTTTCATAAATATAATTTATAAAAATACTTAAGTAAAATTGTTTGACTCCGCCAGCTGGCGGATAGTCTAATTTAAAGTGTTTTTAAAAAGAAAAAAACTAAAAACCAATTATGATTAGGTATATATAAAAAATTATATTTATTTTTTTTAAATGATCAATTATTTATTTTAAAGAAATTCTTAAATATTATAACACATACTCTTTAAAAAAACAAATATTTGAAATATTTAAAAATAGTAATATATTTATACTAATCTTGTTCGAAATTTGTTTCTAATTTATAATAATTTTTAACTTAAATATATGTTATATATAGTTTCTACTCCAATATGAAATCTTGAAGACATCACTCTTAGAGCATTAAAAACTCTTAAAGAAGTTGATTTTATTGTTTGTGAAGATACTCGTAAATCAGGCATTCTTTTAAATCATTTTTGAATAAAAAATAATTTAATTAGTTTCCATTCATATTCAGATTTTTCTAAAATAGAAAAAATTATTGATTTATTAAAACAATGAAAAAATATTGCTTTAATTTCTGATGCTGGTACTCCTGGTATATCAGATCCAGTATACAGTCTTATTCAAAAAGCAATAATAGAAAATATTCAAATTTCTCCAATTCCTTGAGCTTCAGCATTATTAGCATGATTAGTTTGTTCTTGACTTATGACTCATCATTTTTTTTATATATGATTTTTGCCACTAAAAAAATGAAGACAGACTTTATTAAATTCATTAAAAAATAAAGAATTTAGTGTAGTAATCTACGAATCTGTACACAGACTAATCCGTACATTAGAAGATTTACAAAAATATTTTTGAGAAAACCATCAAATATGTATTTGACGTGAACTTACAAAAAAATTTGAAGAATTTAAAAGATGAACAATTATAGAATGTAAAAATTATTTTGAAAAACAAAATTTAAAATGAGAATTTGTAATTATTTTCTAACCTGTAATTATTCTCCAAATATCTTGATATGCTATAAAAATGCTTAATCAAATTAATATTATAAATCATACTATATGTATTAAATTTTCTACATTATAATCTATAGCTCTTCTTCAAAATATAAATATAACTATTCCATTTAATAACATTATAAAAAATCTTCATCCATCTAAAGCAGGTATTGGTAAAAGATTAAAAATTCACAAATTTATACTAATAATTGCTCATATTAAAAATATTATAGAAACATCTAATTTTTCTTTTACTAAATTTACAAACAAATTTCCTAATGCAATAGGTCATCATAAATGTTTTAAGGCTTCTTCTCTTTCTATTTTTTTTGGTGAAATTAACTTTTTGACTAAATTTTGTAATAATTCAAAAGTAAATAATCATTGATTATAAGTTTCTTTTATTCATTCTTTAAATGCCTCATTTAATGGATATTTATATTTAAAATCCTTATTTATATCTACTAAATTATATCATACATAACTTCAAATCTTTCAATTTACAGGCAAAATATTTATATTTACAATTTTTGTTAAACGTTTTATAGTAAAAACAATTGGATAATGTGAATATTTAACAATATTAATCATATCTTCAGGGCTTGTAACGGGTTTGTTATTTATTTTAATTAAAACATCATTGTGTTTTATTCATGATTTTTCTGCAATACTTCAAATACTTGGAGAAAGTAATAATCAATCTACTTTAACTAATCACATTTGAATAGTATCATTTAAATGTGGGATTAATTTAGTTTTGATGTTTGTTTCTAATACTGTATTTATTGCAATAGGAGGAACTCAAATATAAAAAAATGTTGTTATAATTAATATTGCTAAAACAAAATTCATTATAACTCATGCTAATACAATTATCATTTGTGTCCATATAGGTTTTCATGCTAAAGAACTTTTATCTTTAATAGTATCTTCGTTAAATTCTTCTCATTTTAATTTTACAAATCATCAAATAGGTAATAAATTTAAGGTATATTTTGTTCAAGATTTATCTTTATATAAATTTATGATTTTTGGTGGAATTCATAATCAAAATTCTTCTACTTTTACTCAAAAAAATTTTGCACTAAAAAAATGTCAAAATTCATGAAATAATACTATTATACCAAATACTAAAAGAGTTATTATTATTCAGATAATTATTATCATTTATAAAAAAATTAACACTAAAAAAACTTTGATTTTTATGTTTAACGGATATTTATTAAAATCCAATATGAAAAAAATATTATTTATTTGATAAACTTTCTTTTAAATGTTCAAATAAATTATTTATTAAATCATCTAATTTTTTATAATCTTCTCTTTTATATCTATAAGATTTACCATCAATTATTACATTCATAGTTCAATTAAAAAGTTCTTTTTTATTCTTTTCTAAAGAAAGATTAAAATTAATTTTCAAATCTTTTTTATCCATAAATTTCTTAATGTAATTATCAAGTTTTCATGTTAAATTCTCTTCTATCAACCTATTTACAACATCTTTTCCTTCATCTAAATTTTTTAAGTTAATTCTTTTATTAAATTTCATAAATAAATAGTTAATAAATAAAATATTAAAATTACTTATATAATTATATATATTATTTTTTAAAAAAGAAACTTTTTTATTTTTTTATGTCCAAACAAATTTAGTAAACTAAATTTTGATCCCCGCATTCGCGAGATAAATTTTAAAAACCTTTAATACTGACTATCTTGTGGAGATTACAAAAGTAGATTAATTTATAATTTTTTATAATTCTATAATTATATATTTTTTCTTAAATCAATTGTTCATTTTTTTTGCAATACCTTTTCTATTTCTTCATTATTATTAATATTTTCTGTGTAAGAATATACCCCATCTTCTTTTAATCTTTCTTTTACTACATTTTTAAGAGCTCATAATAATATGTCAAAAGAGGATTCATCATCATCATTTTTGTGATTCTTAATATCTTCTATTATATCTTGTATTTGTCATACGATAATTCATGGAGAAGTAGCGTCTTCTAAAGAAAATCTAGAATCTTCTCATTCTAAATTAATAGCTATATCTCATTTATCTATTAAAGTATCTAAAAAAGAATGTCTTTGTAATTCAATTCATCTCATATCAGTATATTCTATATACACAATATTTGTTTTAAATAAAGACCAATCTAGATCAATTATTCACTTATTTGTAATTATCCATACATCATTATACCAATCAAAAATTTGATAAATTAAAATAATATAAACTATTACTAAATATATTTTAAAATAAAAAAAACTAATATAATCTTGTAATCAAAATGAGTTATTATAATAAAAAAAAGTCGGTATAATTACTCAAAAAAATAATCATAAAATTATATTATCTATAATTTTTATTATATGTTTGTGACAAATATGTAATATTTCTTCATTATTTAAATATTTTGAAAAAAAAATTTGATCAAAATAATTAATAGACATAAATTTTAGTTATTTTTTATTAATTTTATTTTATTTATTAAATTAGAAATGTAAAATATTTTTTAATTGATGTTTTTTTAATATATACTAAATCAGATTTATTTTTCTGTTTTTTTCTTTTCAAAAATCCTTTAAATTAACAGACGGTCTCGCTACCGCGAGACCGTCTGTTAATTTAGTTTAAGTATACTTATTTTAAATTCTAAGTTATGAGTAATATTTTACTCACCAAACTTTTTGCTTATCTGAAATTGTATCTATATATTTTTGAGCTGGAATAGGTTCTCTTGTATTTCAAAACATAGAATAATAAGGATCCAAAACATACCATTGTCCTTCTTTTTGAAAAGCTGCTACTCTATGACCATAGTCTTTGTTTTTTTCGCTTCTTGCATCTAAATATACATCTGCCACTTTTGCATCAGTTTTTGCAGGTGGAAAAGGATCTTTTGGAGATCATAAATTATCATAAGCCTCACGTGCAGAAGATCAAGTTGAAGGATTTTTAATTCATAATTTTTCTAAATTTAATCTGGCTGTCTTAGAACATAAAGTTGTTCAGCTTGCACTTCTTTCAATCGGATAAGAATATTCTCAAGGAGGAAAATCTCTTAAATTTTGCATATCATACATTGAATCATCTTTTTTTGATTTAGAGTAAGTTTCAATAGCTTCTTTATCAAATCAAAGCTCTTTTAAAGATCATTCCCAAGTAGTAGGAGTGACGCGTCTTAATACTTTTGCTACTTCTTCTAATCATGTTTTTCCATATCAAGAAATTTTTGTTATTTCGGTAGCAATAAATTCTGCTTCTACAGGATTAAGGGGATTTTGTGTTTCAAAATTTTCGACTCTTCTTGATAAAACTTTTAAAAAGATTTTTGGTTCTATACCTTTTTCTATAGATTCTATAATTACATTTTTATATTTTTCATCTTGTAATCATTGATTTTGTTTAACAAATTCATTATATGCTTGAGTATTTTTTTCATTAAATACTTTTATCTGTTCATTTGTTGCTAATGTATCAATAGTAATTTGTGTTTTGTCGTGAATTGTAAGTCTTTTTTCTCAAAAATAAAATTCTCAATTTAATCATACTCTCGTATATTTTTTACCCTCTTTTGTAACTTCACGTACTTCTTTTGGTAGTACTTGTCATGCTGTTGTAAGCATATAAAGTTCTTTATTTATTTTTCCATCTCAATCTTGATCAAAATTAAAAGTAATATCTTTTATACTTCAAGATGCTACACTATCGCTATCAGGATGATCAAGTGTTATATATTGTAATCTTTCTTTTTGAGGTAAAGCAAGAAAATTTTTACTTGTAATAGTTTTTAGTTTTTCATTATCCAACTTTAAAGATTCTCATTTTTCATTAATTCATGATAAATATTCTACATGATCAGTAAGAGAAACTACTTCATTTTCTAAAACTTTAAGTTTTGATTCTATGTCTCATCATTGTTTTACCGCATCTTTAAATCTTTGTGAATAACTTTTATAAAGATTGATAGTTGTTTGTGCTTCTGGATCTTTTTGTAAGGCTGGATTTTTTTGAAAATATTTCAACAAAATCTTCATTCATTTTTCTGTAAACATTTTTTTAGCCTGAACAGTTTCAAGAGTTTTATTTAATTCGTTTATTTTATCTAACACCTTTCGCTGTTCTGGAGTATATTTTGATGTATCTTCTGTATTAGAAGGTTGTTTTTCTCGTCAAGAAAGTCATTTTTCTCGTCAAGAAAATTGATCTGTCATATATATAATATATAATAAATTATGTAATTATATTAATATATTATTGAATTTTTGTCAAAATATTGGCATATTATAAAAAATAAAGATTAGTTTAGGTCATAAGATTTTTTGTATGAAATATTTTTATTGTCTTGCTATAGCATCAAACTGTAATTCTAACTCTCATCAAG
>CAYRGR010000061.1:0-6262 GCA_964423755.1 uncultured Candidatus Peribacteria bacterium | reverse complement strand
AAAGTTCATTAAACGGAAAGGCTAATTATTATTATATGGATTTATTTTTAAAGTCCAATTTATTTTTAAAAATCCCCCATGAAACCGAATTTAAACGAAACTTCACAGGGGATAAATACGCTCCTATATGGTTTTTTTTACTTAGTTTAGTTAGTTTATTTTTAGCTAAGTCAGGGATTTTCCATGGTTTCAAACTATCGTGTTTACTTATGTACAACTAACAACTCAACCACTTGATAGGAGACTAATAACCTTAACCATGATTAATTATATGAATTTATTTTAAATTGCAAATTTTTTAAGAAAAATCTTTAATAAATTTTGAATTCATACTTGTGGATGTATTAAAATTGAGGCGCCCGAAAAATTCTGCCTTTTTTCATCAATTAAATAAACTTATATTTGAATAATATCACATTACACGACTATATACCTCGCAACATGTTCTATTATATTATTTTCAGTTTTTAATAAATTTTTTTGTCATAAGTAGTTAGTTAAATAGTAAAAATAGTGTTTTTATAACTACATTTTAGGAATTACTGTGTTTTTATAGGAAAACAGAAAATTTTATTTCTGATTGTTATACTTTTATAATATATACAGAAATAAAACTAGAAAGGTAAATCCTGTATATTAACATTATTTCTTTCAATTAATTTATCAGTCAATGACTCTTGTGGTTTCCAATCATCTATGTAAGCAGAATGTGTTTCTCAATATTTTCAAATCTCTTTTCTTTTACTTATAACAAAATTAATATATCATTTTTCGTTTTTATTTTGTATTAAATCTTCTAGTTTAAGTGAAGCTTTTAAGAAAGTTCAATATTTTCAATCTATTTCTTTAATATATCAGTTTAAGTAAGTTTTCATAAAATATAAGTTAAAAATTAAAATTAGTATTTTGTATATAGTTTTCTATTTCCATTTCATCAAATTCACAATTTCTTAATTTGTCTCTTTTTTGAGATAATATGTCAGCTTTTTCATTTCATTCATTAAAATTATGTCATCTAACCCAGATTAATTTTATATTTCTATTTTTTATTAATTCTTGTATTTTTCTAATATAATAACGATTAAATAAAACTGGTTTTCAATCATTATAAGTATCACTATTTAATTTTCAATTAATTTTCCAATTATTTATCCAACCATTATAATATTTTCAAGTTTCAGAATTTTTCCATTTTCAGGTGCAATTTAAAGCATATTGGCTATCAGAATATAATATAAAATCTCATTCTATATTTTCCAAGGCTCTTATAATTGCAAGTAGCTCCATTTTTTGATTAGTAACATCTTTATATGATTCTGAAATAGAATTAATTAAATTTCAATTTTCATATATTACTATTCAAATTCATCAAGATTTATCTCAATCCATTTTTTTAGATCTAAAATTATAATAAAAATTACAACTTCAATCTATATAAACTTCTTTCATAAAATAACTATTAAATATTAAATTAATTACTCTAATTTAGATATTTAGCGACCTTATTATGTAAACACTTTTTGACATATAATAAATAAAAAAAATTAAGCTATTTTACAATTAAACCAATTAGAATAATCATAATATAAATCTGTTTCAATATGTGGAATAAAACCTCATTTAATATTTATAATATCTAATTTAATCAAGTTTTTTTTGATTTCACGAACCTCTTTATATTTTTTTAGCGACTTTTCAAATGTAGGGTGAAACCTATTTAAAGTAAACTTAACTAAATGAAGATTATAATCATTAGATAAACGGATTATTTTATCTTGTATTTTAGTAAATCTAGGAGTAATATCAATATTTTTAAAATACTTATTAGCCTTTTTAATTCTTCTACTAACAGTTTGTTTCCATATAGTTCATACTCTAGTTCAAATTGTCCTAAGTGTTCTTTTTCTATTTCAATAAGGATTTAATCTACCAGCTTGTAATAATGTAACAAATTGTTTAAATTTATTCATTGATTTAACTAATAAATAAAAATCTAAATGTACTTTTGGGGCTATTTTTGTATTTCTTTTTTTTAAATATAATCTACCATTAGAAATTCATCTTGAATATTCTGACTCAACTCATCATTTATTCCAAATGTTTTTAATAGTATTTCTTTTAAATCAATTAAATAACATGTCTTTATTAAATTGTTCTTTAGAAATATATCAATAATTCCATTCTTTACAAAAAGAACGAATACAAAAATCTAAATAGGCACAATAATCATTGTGTCATAATTCGTATAATGGAAAATATTTATAAGATTCTAGTTTCATAAGTTTTAATAATCAAAAAAGACTCGGGGGTATCCAAGTCTTTTTCTTTCAGAATTAACCTACTAAATATGGTCGATACCCCCACAATAGTTAGTAAATTACAAATATTAAAATTCTTATTTGTAATTTCATTCTAATCAAATATTTTTAAAGTCAAATTTATTTTAAAAATTAGCTTGACTTTTTAATTATTTTAGTTTCTTTTTTTATAAAATTCAATAGCTTTTTCTCAATAAAATCAAACATAGTTAGCAAATATTTCTTGAGTTTTTTCATTACAATATTCTGTATCTTTCCATAAAAATACTTTAATTATAGCGTGTGTAACTTCATGAATTATAGTATTATAGTCTTTATTCTTTACCCAAATAATAACTAAGTCTCAAGTTTCAAAAGTACATCAAACAAATACTTCCTCTATATTATGGTCTTCAACTCATAATTTCTTTAAATATTTTTCCACTTCTTCCTTTGTTCAATCCAACATTAAAAAATCAAATTCTAATTCTAAGGAATGCAAAAGTTTTTTTCTCATATGTATAGGTTTAAATTTTATACTACAAATTAAACTCATAGATTATAATCTTTTCTTGGTAATCAATAATTTAACAATATCCATCCAATCTCTTTTTCTGCTTCTAATTTATTAGAACAATATGGTTTTAAATATTCTTTAAGCCATTCTAAAAATTGTGTTTCTAATTCTTTTGTAGTTTCAAATTTATCTAGCCATTTTTTATCTTTTTTAACATCATCATAAGTTTCAACATATCAGTTTATTTCAAACTGTTTATTTATAATCTCTTTTAGATTATCTTCTATAAATTTTTTCATAATTAAAAAGTTAAAAATTAAATTTGTCGTTTATTTATATATTTTTCGTTTCAATTAGTTCATTTAACTATAAATTCTATATTTCAATATTCTTTAGATTGTGAATAACTTATTATTTCTTTTCAGCTTATATGCTCTTTATATCAGCAATCTTTACACTCGCACATTAAAATTCAATCGTAAGCTCAAAGAAATTCTATTAATACAATATTTTTATTATTACACTTTTTACAGGTTTTCATATTTATAAAAGTTAAAAATTAAGATTTATTTATTAAGTTTTAATTAATATTCATTAAAATTTATTATATGTTTTTATAGTAATAAAAATTAAAAATTATCATTAGTATATCAAAAAACAAAATAAAATCAAAAAAAACTTATTTCAAGTATTATATATCAGTCCTCATTTTCCATTTTACTTAAAATTAAAATTAAAAATAAATCTCTAAAATCAAATCATATATTATAATAGTACATAGGTTTAAAATGTTAAAAATAAGGGGTAAAACTAATCCATAGCGAAGCGTCTTATATATGTGTCTGGTACTCAATCGGAATTTTTAGAAATAATCGTATATCAAGGATATGAGGCTAATAATTTTGATTTATCATACTCATTACTTCAAGATATACTAGGAATTATTATTTTAATAGCATCACTTTGACAATCAAACATTTCTAAATGGTGTTTGTCTCCAAATAAAATTATATTAGGTTTATTTTGTTTTCATTTTTCCCACAAAATAGTAGAAGGATTTTTATTTGTCGCAAAATTATCTCAATGATGAGTTATATAGTTTATTCAATCAAACTCAAAATTAGACCACTCATCTTTTAATATTTTTACGCTTATTCATAAATGATTTACAGATTGTTTAAGAAGTTCATAGATAATAAGGTCTCAAATTCAATTCATAGAGTCTTTACTTTCTTTGGTAAATCTTCAATGATTTCACCCTCATCAAACAAATTCTACATTTTTTCAACTTGTATATAAACTTAAAACTAAACTTTTAATTTCCTCAAAACATTTCATTAAAAGGTCAAATTCAAAAGGTCAATCCATACTCTCTAATTGTCAAGGGTGCATACCTCATCTTGTAAGTGTTTCCGCATTATCTCATCTAAAAAATAACATTATATTTTTTTCTGGTCTATTAATTAGGTCAGTAGTTATTTTTGACAATCTCTCTAATACTCAATCTGTTCGTTGTTTTCAAATATGTAAGTCGCTAATTCAAACAAGAATAGAGTTATTATTTTTAGGTGCTTTATCTCTTATTATTTTAACTGGTTTTTCTTTATATTCTTTTAGAAATTCTTGTATATGTTCTAATACATAATCAATATTAGATAGTATTTTAGATTTTTTTATATAATCATCGTTCTTTTTTTTCTCAAAGGTTTTTACAAATTTACTTTTATATCTATCTGTAATATGTTCGTCAATAGCTCAATCAATATGTTTTTGTAGTTCTTCGTCTGTTAGTTTATCCATAGTAGCAGGAGAGAGAACATGAGAAGATTTAAATAATCTTAATCTATTTTTTAATAAAAAAAACAATTCTGGTTTTATTTCATATTTTTGCAATATTTCTTCTCAACTTAGATTATTTCCATGTTTAGAATAATCTTTAAAAATTGCATCTACTGTACTTATAGCAATTGGATATTTTACTTTTTCTTTTTCTCAAATATTATTAATTCTATTTTGATAAAATATATAGTAGTCATCTGTTATTTCATAATGTTTTCACTCTTCTAGTGTTTCGTTTAAATCTTTTAAATCATTTTGTATTTTTGTGACCTCTAATCAAAGAGAAATTACAGCATCTCTTACATTATGATAAGTAAGATTTTGATTAATTTCTTTTGAAACTTTATCTCGTATTTTCCTAAATGATAATCATTCCTCTTTTGCTTGTTTTATTTTTTCTATTATTTCAGGTGTTATTTTCATATTTTAATAATTATAAAATAAAATAAAAACGACCCTAAGTCGCTCTTATTTGTAAGTTTATCAAAATGCTATTAAATTCATTTTTCTAAAATAAAAATTTATTACAATAATTATAATAATTTTTTTAAAAGGTCAAATATTTTATATTGATAAATTTAATAATTTAGAAATAAATATCAATATTTCATTATTACTCAATTTTTAATAAGTTCATCAAATTTATCGAAAGAATATCTATTACATTTTCTTACTCATTTATAATTATCTATAATGTTATAACCATACATAGATACTGCATGACCTCATCATATAGGATATTTATCTAAATTAGCATATCAATTATCTTCTGTTTCAGTGTGTAATTCTCTTGATGTATAATATCAAAGTTGTGTTAGTCTTACATTCTTATGTGTAAGTATATTTAAAAGTTCTGTATCAGTATAATCTATTCTATAACTTTCAATTTTATCAGGATTATTTGCATTCCAAAAGTGTCTTATATAATCAATAGCGTCGTGTAAATATGCTCACTTATCAGGATTTAATTTTCTGTCATTAATCATTTGATTTCATATTTCTTTTATTTCCTCAATAGTAAACTCTCTATTCTTTAAGTAAGAAAGTTCAGTAATTCAAGAAAAAATAGTACACCAGTTGCGAGTTTCATATAACTTAGCTTGGTTATATTCAAATACTGGTTGTCGGTCAAAACTAGACTGACTTAATAATTTATATGTAGCGTCTAAAGCACCGCATAATTGATAATCTGTGTCTTTTTCTCAAATTCATTGACATCAGGTATATATTAGCATAAGCAAGTCGGTATTAAAGTAAAGTAAGATATTAATATTATTAATATGTTAATTTTCATTTAATTATTTTAAGAATAAAATCGTTACTTTAATATTACAGCAAAGACACCACCTATTAAAGCTACGAGTATTGCGAGATTTATCACCCACATTTTGTTTTTGAAATCTACATAGTCTGTTTTAAGATTTTTGTATTCTTCTTTTGTTGTATAACTGGTACGGATTTCTTTTATGAAGTTATCCATTTTTGTATCAACATTGTCTAACTTTGATTCAATGTTTTTCATGGTTTGTTGTAAAAGGGCTATATTAGTTGTTTGGAAGCAGTCCTCCAATTTATGTTTTGCCATATTCTATTTATTTACAGAGTAAAT
>CAYRGR010000060.1:0-6446 GCA_964423755.1 uncultured Candidatus Peribacteria bacterium | reverse complement strand
GAGACCAACTTTGAATACTATTACAAAGTGGTACATTAATACCTATTCAAGTAAGCTGAACTTGAGTTGATATAATTACTCATACATGATGAGAATATAAAGCATATCTAAATAATAATACTATTATATCATGAACATGAGTTGCTCTTTGGGAACTTTATTGAAGATATGATACTTCTGCTGGTACTTATCCAGGATGTGATACTCCAAATATCAAACTTCCAAACTGACAAATATGGGCTGCTTGTAATGTATGAGCTACGACTGCATGGACTAATCAAACTTTTTCTAGTTCAACTGGTGCTAGTGATGCTACAATAAATTCTTGGGCTTGATGATTGTATCAATGGTGAAGAAATGATGATGTATCTACGGGCTCGTTTATATCAAGTACATATACTTGATCTATACCAAGTAATTGATATCTTTGAAACAATAATTTTTATAAATGACATGCTTGACCTACTTGAACTTGAGAATGGCTTCAAAGTGAAATATGAAGCACTACTCCAAATAGATGGACATGAAAAAATCCAGAGTGACCATGTGCTGCTTGATATCATGTACCAACTTCTATAGAATGGCAAAATGTATGTAATAGTATAAAATGAAGTTCATGTATAAATTGAGAAAATAATCCTACTCTTATTTCAAGTATACAAAAAATATTAAAACTTCCTTTTGCTGGTGCCCGAAGTTGGAATACTGGTAATATTTGAAGAGGTTCAGGGGTTTATTGGTCTAGTAGTAATAACTCTAATATTTATCCAAGAAACCTAACACTTACTACTAGTATTATTTATCCTAGTAACAGTAGATTTCGAGCAGACGGCTTTAGTCTTCGTTGCCTAAAGAACTAACTCGACTCTTTATACTCTTTTCTTTTTAAAAAAATTTGGTTGTTTTTTTGGACTACTTTTACTCTTTGATATCGTATCTCTGAGCTTTTTTAGGTGGTCCAATTTGAGTGGGACGATAAAAGATAGGATAAAAATTAAATTGACTAAATAAAGTATTTTTTTATTATATACATAATAAAATGGTTTATGATTTTTTTAAAATAAAATAAGTTTCATTAATATGAGACAGTAAGCCAATTTTACTTGAATATATTATTATTAATTCTTAATTAAATATTTAATATGAGAGATTTTTTTAAAGAATATAGAGAACAAAAATTTAAAAGAAACATAAGTATAATAAGTTTTGCTTTTATGTTTGCTTTATGTGTTAATTTTTTGCTTTTTAATACAAATATTTGATCTAAGTTGCAAACTTCTGTTAAAAATATTAATCAATCTTCTATTACAGAAATAAATAAAGATATTTATTTACAATCTTCTGCAACATGATCAAATATAATTTTTTTAAAAAATAGCTCTTCAATGGCTTCTGTTTCTGAAATTAGACTATCTTTGTTATTTGATCCAAATAGTTTAAAATTAACTAATTTTTTATCAGAAAATAAAAATGCTGAAATTATAAATATTTCTAACATTCCTTGAGTAGTATTATTAAATATAAAATATACAAATCCTATTAATATAGAAAAAAATTCCGATATTTTAAAAATAGTATATGATAAAACAAAAGAATGAAAAACTAATATTAATTTAGCCGAAACTATTTTTGTTAGTGAAAAAAATCTATATGAATTAACTAATTTTTGAATAGAATTATAATAAATAAATTAAATTTCTATAAAGAGACCGTCAAACAAATACAATAGCATTTCTTTATTATTATTTTAAATCAAAGTTAGATTTTTAAATAAATTTAGCATGATGATTTTGAATAGTTTTTTAAAACATTTTTAAATTTTATGGATTATTTAAAATATCATGAACAATTTAAACAGATTTTAAATATCAAAAAAAATCCTAGTAATTATGAAATAAATCTTTTTAAAAAAACTCAAAAATATATTAAATTTATTTCTTGGATTCCTGGTTTAAAATTTGTTTGAATTTGCAATAGCCTTTCAATGTATGCTACAAAAGAAAAATGATCTGATATAGATTTATTTATAATTACAGAAAAAAACAAACTTTGGTTTGTAAGAGTTTTAGTTAGTTTTATTTTTCAAATTTTGTGAGTTCGTAGATATTGAAATAAAATAAAAGAAAGATTTTGTCTTTCATTTTTTATTACAGAAAATGCAATGGATTTTTCTAAAATAGCAATAAAAAATGATATATATTTATTTTATTGGATTTATTACCTTAAGCCTATTTTAAATAAAAATAAAATTTATGAAAATTTTATAGAAATCAATAATAAATTGGGTATAAAGTCTAATGTTTTGCATAATGATAATATAAAATATATAAAAATACAAACATACAAAAATTCAAAAGAACAGCAAAGTTGAAAATTAATTTTATTTATTTTTGATTTTTTAAATTCTTTTTTTGAAAAAATTTTTTTAAATCGTGTGCTTTATAAAAAAGAAAAATTAAATAATCCTTCTGGAATAATAATTTCTTCAGATATTTTAAAATTTCATGATAATGATAAAAGGGAAGATATAAGAGATAAAATAAATATATTTTAAAAAAATTGTTTGACGATCTCATAGTAGCAAGACCTAGTCTAATTTAAAAGATTTCTAAAAACAAAAAACAATTATTATTAGGTATATTTAAAAATAAATCTTTCAATTTCTTTTAGATAATTTCATATTTTTAATTTCCTTTTTAGTATAATTTCATTTATCATTAATAAAACGAATAACTTCTTCTATATTTCATTCAGATAAACCAATAGTTCAATTATTTGTTTTTTCATAAACGTAACGCACACATTCTTTTTGAAGTAAACTTGAAAGAGATTTAAATTTTAATATTTCAAAACTGGAATTTCAAATTATTTTATTTATTTCTCAATCAAAAAATTCTTTAATATTTGAAAAATAATCTATAATTCTAGTAAAAGCAATTTGATAATTAGAGTTTACTTTTTTAAATTTAGGAATAATTTGTGAGCGAATATAATTTCTAATAAAAAATTCATCTTTATTACTAGAATCTTCAATAAAATTAATTTTTTCTATTTTACAATTATATAAAATTTGTTCTTTTGTTAATCAAAGTAATGGACGCAATAAATCATTATTTTTTTCTTCAATTGAAATTAATCAATTTAGTTTTGTTCATCTAATTAGATTAAATATAAATGTTTCAATTTTATCATCTAAATGATGAGCAGTAAAAATAAAATTTGATTTATATTTTTCTTTTATTTCTCTTAAAAATTTATATCTATAAATTCTAGCAGCCTCTTCTATTCATATTTTATTTTCATATGAAATTTTCTTTATTTCAGCATTTCAAATTATACAAATAAATCAATTTTTTTTACAAAAATTTAAAACAAATTTTTCATCTCTATCACCTTCTTTTCATCTTAAATTATGATTAAAATGAGTTACTATAATATAATTTTTATTATGTAATTTTGCTAATTTATTTAACAAATACATACTATCACTACCCCCAGAACAAGCCAAGATGATATTATCATTTTTTTTAATATTATATTTTTTTAAAAAATTTTTCATAAAGAGATATATTTGATGAAAATTGTCTGACTCCGCCAGCTGGCGGATAGTCTAATTTAAAGTGTTTCTAAAAAGAAAAAAACTGAAAACTAATTACTATTAAACATATTACATATTTATAAAAAATATCAAATAAATTTGACTAAAACAAACTTTTTTATAAAATCCTTTAACTAATTTAAAAAGATTTTAAGACTAAAAGTAAATTGTTTTAAATCTTAATTTAAATTTTTTTTTAAACTATTAATTATTAATTATTTTATGGCTACAGATTTACACAAAATAAGAAATATTGGTATTATTGCTCATATAGATGCTGGTAAGACTACTACTTCTGAAAGAATTTTATTTTATACATGAAAAACATATAAAATATGAGAAGTTCATGAATGAGAAGCTACTATGGACTGGATGGAACAAGAAAGAGAAAGAGGTATTACTATTACATCTGCTGCTACTACTTGTTTTTGGAAATGACATCAAATAAATATTGTTGATACTCCAGGACATGTTGATTTTACAGCTGAAGTAGAAAGATCTATGAGAGTTCTTGATGGTTGAGTTGTTGTTTTTGATTGATCTCAATGAGTAGAACCACAAAGTGAGACAGTATGGAAACAAGCAGATAAGTACGGTGTACCAAGAATTGCATTTGCAAATAAAATGGATAAGACATGATGAAGTTTTTTCATGACTTATGAATCTATTCAAAAAAGATTAGCTTGAAAAAAAATTATTCCAATACAATTACCAATTTGAGAAGAAGAAAATTTTAAAGGTATTGTAGATATTATTTCTATGAAATGATATATATTTGAGTGATCTAAATGAGAAAAAATTACTGAAGTTGAAATACCAGAAAATTTGATTTCAAAAGCTAAAGAATATAGGACTATTGTCATAGAAAAAGCCGCAGAACAAGATGAAGAATTGACAAATAAATATTTAGAAACTTGAGAATTAACAATAGAAGAAATTAAAAAATGATTAAGACTTTGAGTTACTTCAAATGAAATATACTTGCTTTTATGTTGATCTTCATTAGTAAATGTTTGAGTACAATTATTAATTGATGCAGTTTGTGATTATTTACCTTCTCCATTAGATATAGATAATGGTACAATTACATGATCAGATGAAGATGATGTAGAGAAAAAAATTACATTAAAACAAGATATAAAAGAGCCATTATCTTCATTGGCATTTAAGATAGCAACAGATCCTTTTGTTGGTAGAATTACATTTGTAAGAGTTTATTCTTGAATATTAAAATCTTGATCATATGTATATAATTCTAATACTTGAGAAAAAGAAAGAATATGAAGATTACTACAAATGCACTCTAATCATAGAGAAGAAATCTCAGAAATATCAGCATGAAATATTTGAGCTGTAATTTGATTAAAAAATACTAAAACTTGAGACACTTTATGTGAACAAAGTAAACCAATTGTATTAGAAAATATTACTTTCCCTGAGCCAGTAATAAATATTGCAGTAGAGCCAAAAACTAAAGCAGATCAAGAAAAAATGGGTATAGCATTAAATAAATTATCAGAAGAAGATCCTACATTTTTAGTAAGATCCGATCCAGAAACAAATCAGACAATTATTTATGGTATGTGAGAATTACATTTAGAAATTATTATTGATAGAATGAAAAGAGAATTTAATGTAGAATGTAATGTATGAGCTCCACAAGTAGCATACAGAGAAACTATTACTCAAAAGGTAATGGATCAAGAATATAAACATGCAAAACAGACTTGAGGTAGAGGTCAATATTGACATGTAATAATTTCTTTTGAGCCTATTACTCCAGAACAAAGAAAGGCAGATGAAACATTAAAATGAGAAACTGTATTTATAAACAAAATTGTTTGATGAGTAATCCCTAAAGAATATATACCAGGTATAGAAAAATGATTAAAAGAAGCTTATTCAAGATGAATGATTGCTGGTTATCCTGTAGTAGATATAAAAGCAACTTTGACTTTTTGATCATATCATGATGTAGACTCAAATGAATTATCTTTTAAGCTTGCTGCATCAAAATGTTTTAGAGAAGCTACCAAAAAATCTCGTCCAGTACTTCTTGAGCCTATTATGCTTGTAGAAGTAAATACCCCAGAAGATTATATGTGAGATGTTTTATGAAACTTAAATTCAAAAAGAGGTCAAATTATAGAAATGTCAGAAAGATGAATGGCAAAAATACTTAAAGCAAATGTTCCTTTATCTGAGATGTTTGGTTACTCTACAGATTTGAGATCTATGTCACAATGAAGAGCTACTTATGTAATGGAATTTTCACATTATGCTCAAGTACCAAATAATATTACAGAAAAAATTAGATCTGAACGTTGAGTAAAATTTGAAGATGAAGAATAAAACAATCCTTTTTCTTTAAAGAAGAAAAAAATAACAAAAATTTGACTTTTTTTAAAATTTTAATAAAGTATCGGCCATATTTAATTTTAATTAAAATATAAAATGATTACATTCGGTATTAAAAATAAATGAGAATCAAACGAAAAACTTATTTTAAGATATAAAAAGCTATTTTTTCAAACAAGAATAGCCAATAAACTAAAAAATGAGCGATATTGAAACAAGACTCTTACAAAAAGAAAGATTAGAGAAAAGGCAATTATAAGAGGAAAATACAGAGAATTAAACAAAAAATAATAAAAAAATCTCGAAAATATTTTCGAGATTTTTTTATTAAAAACTTATTTTAAAATGAATAATACAATAATTTAATATTCATTTTTTTTTTTTTTGATATCTCAAAAAATTCATATATAATAGCTATTAGCTAATAGCTAATAGCCAATAATAAAAACTAATTTAATACTTTTTTAAAAACCACTCCTAATTCTTCCAA
>CAYRGR010000059.1:0-6483 GCA_964423755.1 uncultured Candidatus Peribacteria bacterium | reverse complement strand
GTACTATGTTGGCTTCCGCTGCGCCAGGTAGTCTTAAGATGAATACTTGTTAGTAGTGCTTTGAATGAAGTTTCAGATCAAGATTATGGTCAGATTTAATAAAAGATTAAAGAAATAACAAAATATGAGTTAATAAAGCACTACGGTTACTATAGACTTGTATATACAAAAGTTAAAAGTTTAAAAAAGTTAAAAATTTAAAAATGAAATTATCTGCGATATGGCAAAGGATAGGAGAAATATATCCAAAAAAAATAAGAATAATTCAAAAATGAGTTTTTTGGATTTGTATAAATGAGGAAGCATATTTCATTGCAAAATATTTTAATCTAAAACTTACCAAGCTGGATTTTCAAAATATTAAAGCATGATTTCCAGATGAATATATAAAAAAGTGGAAACAAAGATTTTTGGATAAATGACTCTGATTTATTTTTTGTAAAAAAATAAATTCTGATCAACTTCAAGATAAAGGTAATTGATTTGAAATTATTGAAATTGTTGAAGGTAAATATTTTAATGAAATTACAAGTATAAATTTGGAAGATTATGAGCTCACAAAACAAAGAATACTTGGCCTTGCCTCCTTATGATTAGAAGAAAAGCATGTTCCAAATTTTTTACTAAAAGAAAAGGCAGAATCTCTTTATATAGATCTCATAAAATTGTTTATGAGAACACCAAAACAGGAAAGAATGTATATTCGAGAAAAAATAGAAAAATTGTTTTTGGAAATTCTCGAAAATATTTATTGTTTTATGTATAATATTTGAGATAGAAAAACAAATATTGATAAATTATTTAATACTTGTCTTTTAAATAGAGAGTTTATAAGATTTTTGTATAAAATAGGAATAATTCAAAAGGATACAGTTTATCTTGATATGCAAGAAAAATGGTTGGAAATTCTAAAAATTTGTAAATGAATTAAGAATAATTATTAAGTTGAAAGTTTAAAGTTTGAACTTTGAACTTTAAATTATCTAGGGACATACTCGAGCTTCGCGGTGGCAATTGGAATAATGGCGCTAATACGGGCGTCTTTACATTGAACCTGAATTGAAATGCTTCTAATACGAATAACAATGTTGGCTTCCGCTGCGCCAGTACTCTTGGATACTATGCTTATAATTAAGTTTGGATGCAAGTAAGAATAAGACT
The DNA here is from genome assembly GCA_964423755.1 of uncultured Candidatus Peribacteria bacterium. Taxonomy (GTDB): domain Bacteria; phylum Patescibacteriota; class Gracilibacteria; order BD1-5; family UBA2023; genus CAYRGR01. Next base: position 5,322 of record CAYRGR010000059.1, on the reverse strand, counting down.
ACAGAGTATGATCCTATTTCTTCGGAATAAAGTGTTTTTTTAAAAGCTTGGTATATTTTTGAGTATTCCAAGTTTTTTTATTTTTAAAAAATATAAATTATGTCAGATTTACCTTTTTTATCAAAAGAAAATTTATTATTAGGATATTCAAATGCTTTAAAAACAAGAAAAAATAAATTAGAAGCTGTTTTGTTTCAAAAAAATGAAGAAGAAAATTTACTTAAAATATTTAATGATCTGATAAATAGAACTTATAAACACTGACCGTATAAAAAACTTATTATAAATGATAGCAAAAAAAGATATATTCATTCGCCAAATTTTCGAGACCATATTTTTCATCATATGCTCCATAATGTAATTTATCCTATTTTAAACAAAAGAATAGCATATCAAAGTTTTGCCACTAGAAAATGAAAATGAGTTCATAAGGCTTTGGAATATTTTCTTAAAAAAATAAATTGAGCAAGTATTAAATATGATTATTATTGTAAAATTGATATAAGTAAATACTTTTTTTCTATTTCACATGAAGTTTTAAAAGAAAATATTTCAAAATTTGTTTCAAATCTAGATTTGTTGTATGCTGTAAATATTGTATTACAAAGCTATATCACTTGAGATTTGTACGATAATTTATTTGCCGAAAATAGTTATTATAGATTAACAAAAAATAAATGATTACCAATTTGATCTATAACTTCTCAATTATTTGCAAATTTCTATCTTTACAATGTAGATTATTATATTTTAAAAGACTTAAAGCCATTTCTATATGTTCGTTATATGGATGATCTTATTTTTGTAGATTCAAAAGATAATCTCAATCAAATAAAAAATAATACAATTTCATTTTTAAGAGAAAAAAATCATCTTGAAATTTGTCTAAAAAAAATTTCTATAAATAAGTTAAAATATGGCATATCATTTCTATGATTTCATATAAGAAAAAATTTATTATGAGAACTATTTATACAAGTTTCAAAAAGAAATAAAATTAAATTCTGGAAAATAACGGATAAGATTAAATCTTTAAAACAAAATAAATTCTATATAGAAGACTATAAGAGAATTAAAAGCGTTTTTGAATCTAGAAAATCTCATTTTAAATGGACTCCAAACTACTCAAAATATTTATGAATTTTCTAAGACAAGAATATAAAAAACTGAATATAATTTCTGTAAAAAAGAGATTCTCCTTCGGAGAGACAAGTAATTATTGTTTTTCCAAAAAGTCCTAATTCGTGGTAGAATGTATGTTTAATTATTTGACAAATTAAAAAATACCTTTATACATAATATGTTTTATTTTTTAATTTAAACTAATATGAACCCTTTTTTAGGATTAAATATTTCTGAGCGAGATGATAATATAAAAACAAAAAAAAATACAAAAGGCATAATCTTGGGTACAGTTTTAAGTCTTTGTGTAACATGAATAATTAATTGTAAATGAAGTGAATATAAAAAAGAATGAGATATATCAACATGAACATATAGTTATTGTAATCCTGTTGAAAAATGATGTGAGGAAGATTCTTCTTATAATCCTTCAGTAATTAGACAAATATTTACACAATTATCTAAAGGAATAAGTATAAATTTATTTAATTCTAAAATTGATCCAAATACAAGAGAAGGAGAAATTGTTAAAACATTTTCACCAAATAAATTAAATATTAATTATAAATATGTAATTTATTTACGTGAATGAAGAATTGATTTAGAAAATTATAAAAAAAATAATCCAAAAGATGCTGTATTTTCTTTTTTTGTAGGCAAAACTGATCCTAGAGATATAATTATATATACAAATAATATTTCAAATATTTGAAAATATGTACTATAATTAAGACTATATTATATGGAAAAGTCTATAATAATTGTATTTATAATAAATGAATAATTAAATTTTATTTATATAAAATAAAAGCCGGATAAGTCCGGCTTTTATTGTTAATTTTTTATTAAAAATAATAAAAAATTAAATTTCTTCATCTTCATTAAATGAATCATCTGTATTTTCTGCATTTTCTTCTACAATTGTATCATCAGTTACTGGAGTTGTTTCATCATCAGTCCATATATTATCAGTCATAATAAAAAAATTAAAAAATAAATTAGTTTTACAACTTTGCGGTTGATTAAATTATAATTTAAAAAGTGAGTTTATTATATTTATTTTAAAAAAAATACAAATTTTAATATTTAAAATTTAATAAATATTATTACTTAAATTAAGCATTAATTAGACATTAATATTAAATTAACGTGTATAGTAGAGAAAAAAAAGAGTAAAAATATTATATATAATATGTCAAGTAAAATTAAGTTTTTTTGAATTTTACTTTAAAGAATTTAAAAAGTAAAATATCTCATACTTTGTATAAATTTTGATAAATTTAATTTAAGTATAATAAAAATATTATAAATTTATATTACTATTGTAGGAATTCTAAAAAATTTTATTAAAAATTTAAAATTATTATTTAAAATTTCGTCAGTTATTAAAATTTTATATCTAAATATTTTACGTTTTCATGATTAAGTATTTTAATATTTACTAAAATTTAATATTTTTATTTAAATTAAAACTTTTTTTGTATACTTTTTTTATACAAAAAATATAAATATTAATATATTAATTAATTTTTGATCAAAATTAAAGCCAAAATTTAAATATTTAAGATATTTTTATAAATAAATTTGCAATTTAAATATTTTTTCATAAAATAAACGCACTTTGTAATTTAAATTCCTCATAACTTAGCACTCCAATGGCAAAAGAAGATAAAATTGAAGTGGAGGGAGTTGTTATTAAAACACTTCCATGAGCCATATTTGAAGTAAAACTATCCGAAGATTTTTGAGGAGGTTGAATTATTATTAGAGCGTATATATCTTGAAAAATGAGAAAAAATTTTATTAATTTAATAGAATGAGATTCTGTACTAGTAGAACTTACACCTTATGATTTATCTAAATGAAGAATTATTTTTAGAAAAAAGTAATTAAAAGTTATTTATTAAATTTAAAACTATATGAAAGTAAGATCATCTGTAAAAAAAATTTGTGATAAATGTATGATTATTAGAAGAAATCGTATAGTAAGAGTAATTTGTAAAAATCCAAAACACAAACAAAGACAATGATAAAGAATTTAAATTCTTTAATTTTATTTTATACTAAATAATAAAAAATTTATGGCAAGAATTGCTTGAATTAATTTACCAAATTGAAAACATATAGAAATAGCTCTAACTTATATATTTTGAATATGAAGACCTTTGGCAAATAAGATTTTATTATCTGTTTGAATAGAAAAAACAAGAAAAGCAGAGTCTTTAAGTGAAGAAGAATTAGATAAGATAAGAGATGAAATTAAAAAATCTATAATAGAATGAGATTTAAGAAGAGATATTTCTCAAAATATTAAAAGGCTTCAAGAAGTTGCATCTTATAGATGATCTCGTCATAAGAAAAAATTACCAGTAAGATGACAAAGGACTAAAACTAATTCTAGAACTAGAAAATGAAAAGCTACTTCTATTGCAAATAAGAAAAAATAAAATTTATAATTTAATTTGTATTTATGGCTAAAGCAGTATTAAAAAGAGCAAAGAAAACAAGAAAAAATGTTACTGAATGAATAGTTCATATTTTTGCACATTTTAATAATACACATGTTACAGTTTCCGATTTAGAATGAAAAGTTTTATGTTGGGCAACTTGATGAAGTTCTTGATTTAAATGAGCTAGAGAAGCTACTCCTTATGCTGCTCAAATAACATCAGAAAATGTTTGTAACAAAGCAAAAAACATGCATGGATTAGAAAAAGTAAAATTATTTATTAAATGAATTTGAGTATGAAGAGAGCAAGCTATTAGATGAGTATCAAATACATGAATAGAAATATTATCTATTTTTGATGTTACTCCTGTACCACATAATGGTTGTAGAAAACAAAAAGTAAGAAAATTATAAAAATATACAATATAATAATTTAAAAATTTATGAAATACACTTGACCAAAATTAAAACTTTGTAGAAGAGAATCTATAAATCTTTTCTGAACAGAAAAATATGATTTAGCTAAAAATCATAGAAAAGCACTAGGTCCTTCTAGATTATGAAAAATGTCAGATTATGGATTGCAACTTAGAAAAAAACAAGCTGCTAAAAGAATGTATTTTCTTACAGAAAAACAATTTTTTTCTTATTATAAAAAAGCTACAAAGATGACTGGTATATTATGAGAAAATATGTTAACTCTTTTAGAATTAAGATTAGATAATATTATTTTTAAATCTAATTTTGCTCGTACAATAATGCAAGCTAGACAATTTGTAAATCATTGACATTTTTTAGTAAATTGAAAAAAGGTAAATATTCCTTCATATTCTGTAAAAATTTGAGATGTTATAGAACTTAAAGAAAAAATTAAAGATTCTGTTTTGTATAAAACATTAATTGAAGAATTTAAAGCATTTATGGAAAAAAACAAAAAATGAAATATTGCTTTTGTAAAATGGATGGATGTAGATGCTCAAAAATTAAAAATAACCATAAAAGAACTTCCTACAAAAGATGATTTTGATAAAATAATAGATATTCAAAAAATTGTAGAATTTTATTCTAAATAAAATTTAATTAATTTTATTTCTTTAATTTTAGTATATGCATATTATACACAATACTATATGAATTCCTAAAATAACACATGAAAAAGTTAATGTTAATGAAAGCATATTTACTATAGGTCCATTACCTAATGGATTTTGAATAACTATTTGAAATTCAATACGTAGAGTTTTACTTTCTTCTATTCCTTGAGCAAGAGTAACATGAATAAAAGTAAGATGAATATCTCATGAATATTCTACAATACCATGAATTAAAGACAGTGTACTTGATATAATGTTAAATTTAAAATGATTAATAATTGATAAAAATGATTCTGGAATTGAATGGGTTTCTTTAAAGAAAAATAAAGCATGAATAGTAACCGCATGAGACATTAAAACAAGTTCATCAATTAAAATTATTAATCCAGAATTATATATAACAGAAATAGATAAAAACTGATTAGAATTAAATTTAGAAATAAGAATTGAAAAATGAATTTGATATTTTTCAATAGAAGAATTAAAAAAGAGAGAAGATGATGTACAAGTATTAATTATAGATGCCAATTTTTCTCCTGTATTAAATGTAAAATATGATATTAGCACATGTCGTTTTTGAGATATTACTAATCTTGATTCCCTTGAATTATGTATTAAAACAAATTGAATTATATCTCCTAAAGACGCATTAACATT
>CAYRGR010000058.1:0-6542 GCA_964423755.1 uncultured Candidatus Peribacteria bacterium | reverse complement strand
CTACAATACAAAATAAAAGAGCCGTTCAATGAACTGCTCTTTGCTTCAAAATCTTTAAATTGGCTCCCAATAATAGAGGAAGTTAGAACTGTTTTTAAAGGCTTAGATTGATGTGTTTTTATACCGGATTTAAAACATTCATCGTTATAATTTATTATACTCAAATAAATGAATCAAGTTTTTTTAATCCTTGTTATAAATTGATGTCTTATTTCATCCTCCTTTTTTTAAACATTTAAGCAGATTTTTTAATATTTCTTCTTCTGTTTTAAGTGGTTTATCTACAAAACAACAAGAGTTTCTATAAAACCAATGTCATACATCTATTCAATATAAAGCATATGTGATTCAACACATTTTTTCAAACCATTCTTTTGCTTCTATATTTATCATTTTAAAAAAGGCTGACATTATTTCATTAAAATAATATGCTTTTTCATAGGGATTTCAATATTTTGAAAAATCAGTTTGTAATAAAATTCAGAAAATTAAATCATTTTGAGTATAAAGAATATTTTCAGGAATGTCTTTTATTTCATCAGAAGTAAAAAATAACTTAAAAGATTTTAAATTTTTTTCATTACAAAGATATTTTTTTCATTTATATTTAACATTGTACATTTTATCATTCTTTATAAAAGGTAACATTATAGTTGGAGATTCTTCTTTTTTAAAAATAATAGTTTTAAAATATTTATTTTTTTCCACTTCATAGCAATTAATCGAATATTTTAAACGTGGTTCCTTTTTTATATTATTCATACTTTCTATAAATAAATTAATTTTTAAACTAAAAATTAGATTAACTATTTTTTTATCTCCTACAATCAGTTATATTAAAGCAATATTAATTATATTCGTCTTCATCATTCTCATCTTTATCTGTTTTTTCTGAAGTTCTTGAAATGTAAACTGAGTTATTTTCGATTATTGTATCTCATAAAAATTCTTTTTCAACTTTTCAATCTTTGATTATCTTACCTAGTTTATGTCTATCAATATCAATAATCTCTTCCAAAAGTCATCTTTGAGATAATAAATTTTTTAATTCATCTTTCTTTTCTTTATTGGAATTATACTCTTTTTTATAACTTATAGAAGCTTTATATTCATCTCAATACAAAGTTTTAAATTCATTTTCTTTTGCATAATCTGTTAATATTTTTGAATATAATTCTTTATCTTCTTCTAATATATTTAATTTTTCTTTGATTTTTGCTAGATTATCAACTAGAAATTTAATTGAAGTTTTACCTAAAGTTGCAACTTCAACATCTTCTCAATCTATAAGTTCATGCGCAAAATAAGGACAAATATTTTTATAAATACAATAATTACATAAACCTGACTTTTTTGGAATAAAAACATCTTTTTCTCCTGCTTTATATTTATTTTTTTTACCTTCAATTTCTTCTCAAATAAGTTTATATTTTGCAATAACTTTTTCTATCATTCCATCCGTTATCTCAAATTCTTCTACAAATTTAAGATGGAGATAATGTACTCTTCATTTGAACTTTTTTATCTTATCTTGATATGAATTTTTAATATGAAACGAGTACAAAATGATCTGCTCTTTATAAGTATCTTCCTCATCTTTATGAAATGACTTCGATGTTTTGTAATCTATTATAACAATAGTATCTTTTTCTATATCTATTCTATCAATTTTTCATCTAAAAGAAACTTCCTCTCAAAGATTAAAAGCGATACTTTCTTCCATTTTCATAGGAATTCAAGAATCAAATGGAGAAAAAGCTTCATAATAATATTTTATATATTCTTCTCATCTTTTTTTAAAATCATTAATGTCATTTACTTCAAATAAAACCCTATCATATTTTTCATTGACCCTTATTAGCTCTTTCTTCCAAATATCCTCGTAAAACACCAATAAATCATCTAATTTTGGGGACTTAAAGTCGGATACTTTATTATATAAGTATTCAAGAGTTGAATGTACGACTGTACCGAGTAAAAGTGTGAGATTATCTGTAGGAGTTTTTGGAGTAATTTTATCTACCTTTTCGAACCTGTATCTAAGTTGACAGTTAAGATATGTTTGGATTTGGGAGTGAGAGTAGGACATAGATTAAAAAATTAGATTATTAAATTCACTATAATTTTTATCAATATTATAAATACTATTACTATTTATTTTCCAAATATCACCAATTTTTATAACTATTCATCAAATAATATCTTTATTTCAATTTTCTTTTATCCACAATTGTAAACTTTCAGCCTTATCTTTTGTCTCAGAATCTCTAGCAGTTAATCATTCTTTTGTATCAATAATAAATATTTTTCAATTATTAAGTTTAATAATCCAATCAGGATAAAATAACGCTTCTTTTAAGATTCTTTTTATTCAAAAATTTTCAGATCAACTTTGTCCATTTTTATACCACCATAAAACTTTATTACTAGCTTCAAGATATCTTATAAATTCAACTTCATTTATTCTTCAGTTATAACTTTGAGGTAAATAAAAAGGTTCTATAGAGCATTTTAAAATTGGAAAGTCATTAAATAATTGATAATCATCTGTATAATAAGTTTGTCATCTTGGAATTTTAAGATCAATTTTCTTTTCAGCCCTTTTCTCTTGTTCTTTAGTTTCCGCTTGCCTTATTGGTTTAAATATTTCAAATGTTTCTCCTAATAATATTTTTAATAAACTATCTGGTTTCCTAAAATCATTAACAATTATCTTGTAAAATTCTCTTCTATTATCTGAAACATAACTATTCATCCACACATTTAAAGCCTTTTTTACAGTAGACCATGATCTTTCTGGGGCAAATTTTCTATTTTCTTGCTCTTGGATAGCTATAAAATTAAATAATTCTAAGTTATAAAATCTCTCTATATCTAAAACTCATAGGCTTTTTTTCAGATCATTTCACTTTGCTTTTAATTCATTTACAAAATTATCATAATCTTCAATTTCAACATCTACTATCATGTTATATGTAATATTAACATTATCGATTTCTAATCCTTTTGAAGATATTTTTTCTCTTGATTTTCATAATATGTCATTATCTGTAATGCCAAAATATTTATTAAAGCATTTAAATAGCGTTGGTTCAAATTGAGAGCCTCTAATATCATTATAGTCAGTTCTTCATAAAAAAGTTGATTGAAGTTCTATTTGTTCTATTCATTCCTTTTTTGATGATGCGTATATATAAGGTTTATTTTCTCATAACTTACTATCTGGCAATTGAACTTGATTTCTTTCATAGTTTGTAAACAAATATCAAATATTTAATTCTGGAATTTCAAAATGATATCATAATGGCATTCTTAATATTCTTCAAACTGTTTGTGTATGAAATTCAGGTTTTTTTATTTCTCTATACATAACTAGTATACCTGCTCTTGGACAATCCCATCAAGTTGCAGCTGCTTGTTTAAAAATAAGAAAATTAACATCTGAATTATTTTTTTCAATTAATTCAAGATTTTCCTTCTTTTCACTTAGCCATATTGCAACTTCCCATTCTTTTTCTCATTTTTTTAAAAGAAAATCTTTTACAATATCAAGTTTTGAATTTGATTTTAACTCTTTTGTAGCTTTATCATCATTTGGTAATTGTATAAGTACAATAGGATTAATATCGATTCAAAGTGTTTTATAGTATCCTTTTAATTCGAGTCTTTTGCTATATGCTAATTCTATAAGTAAAATATCCTGGTCTACTTCTTTTAAAGTAATTTTATTTAGGTCCTCTTTTGTTTGAGTAACTATTTTTTCTTTAATAAGTCATTCTTCTATTACTTCTTGTCTTCCTACTTCTACATAAAATCAATTTCTTCTACCATCCAATTCTTCTTGATCGCTTGGCGTTGCTGTAATTTTAAATATTATTCTAGGATCTATAAGATCAATAATTTCTTGAGCTAAATCAGATTTACCTCAATGATGAGCTTCATCAATAATAAGGATAATTTCCCTTTCTTTTTTGGTTCTTTCTATAAACTCATCAAATATTCATTTATCTCATTGGGTTTTTTCTGTTTCTCTTCTTAATTTTCTTCATTCTGAATTCGAAGCCTTGATTTTTTCCCAATTTATGAAAAATATATTATTATTTTCCATTTTCTTCTTATTTGAAAGATTTGTAAGATCAAGTAAATTAATAGAACTTGCTCATCCGTAATATGAAAAAAGTTTCCTTTTACTTTGCATTACAAGACTATCTCAAAAACTTATCCAAATAAAACATTTATCAGCCTCAAATTGAGGGTCATTTGAAAGGTCTTTTAAAAGTTGTGCTGTTACAATAGTTTTACCACTTCATGTAGGAGCTTTAAAAACCAAAGGCAATCTTCTTTTTCAAGTTTTCCATAAATTAAGAAAAGCTTTTCTAAGCTCAATTAAAGTATTTTGTTGGAATAATTTTAGATCCATAATATAAAAATTAATATTAAACTTTCCTATTTAATTCCTTATATATCTTCAAGATTGGTTCTGGGATTGATTCAATCTTAAGATTTGGAATATCAAAATCCTTAGCAGTATATTCTACCTCAGAATAGCCAAAAATATATACTATTATTTTTTCTTTTTCTTTCGACAACTTTTTTAATTCTTTTTTAAAATTATTTATTCAAATAGAGGATTCTATAAAATAAATTCAAGTTAATTGTTCATTATTATCAAAAAATTGAAAATATTTATTCTTTAAAATTTCATTATAAGTTCATTCTCTTAGGGCAATAATTTCTCAAGCTTTATAAGTAAGTTCAAGTTTATCCTTATCTTCAATTAATTGTATATCTTCAATTTCTAAAAAATCAGTTTGATAATATTTAAGATTTCATCCTAATCACTCAATATTTTCTCATTTACTGTTTTTATAACCTTGACTCACTCTTTTAATTCTTTCATATGTTATTTCTTCACAGATATTGTTTTCATTGTTTGTACAAAGGATGAATTGTCTATTTCCTCAATCTTCTTTATTTAAACTCAAAACAGCTTGTCATGTTGTTCAAGATCATGCAAAAAAATCTAAAATAATTGCATTATTATTATTAGTTCATGACAATAATGATTTTTTAACTGCATGAAGAGATTTTGGATATTGAAATTTTTCTCTTTCTCATAATATAATATCTAATTCCTTAGTTCAATATTCACTTGCTGAAAATTCAGAATCTACCCATATACTCTTTGGCATTTCTCAATCAAGTCATCATCTAAATTTAAAATAAAGCTGATATCATAATTTTGTTTCATTTACTGATAAATCTCAATCTTTGAACATTTGGTCTATTGTATCTTTAGCTCTTCTCCAAATTCTTTTTTGTCAAGATGAATCAATTGGTAATATTTCAATTTCATATTGTATTGTTGTACTTATTTCTCAACTTATTTTATTATAATAAATTGGGTAATATCTTTCAGAAATAACTCATTTTCTATTAATAGCACTACTGTCAACTCATTGCTTTCTTAAGTTTACTGGCAGATACCATGTTCAATTAATGTCTTTCTTATATCAATGACTCTTATCTTCAGGCAATACAGGTAATTTTTTAATATTTGATATAATTGATTTTCAAAAAAATAATGCATACTCGTGAGTTAAAGAAATTTTCTTTTGAGTCATTCTCCCTTTAGGGTTATTTCTTATTACAACAGTTCAGAGATGATTTTCTTCTCAAAAAATTTCATCTAATAATAACCATAACGTAGGTAATTCATAATCATCAATCGTAACACAAATTATTCAATCTTCTTTTAATAAATTTTTTGATAATAATAAACGATTGTTCATAAAATTTAACCATTTAGAATGTCTATACTCATCATCTTCTCATATATAATCATTATTATATTTCCAATCTCTTGCTCAAGTATTATATGGAGGATCTATATAAATTACATCTATAGATTCTTTATGTGTATAATTAAGTACTTGTAGAGTATGATAGTTATCTCATTCAATAAGAATATTAGCTTTTCAACTATTTTCATTTTTTATAAATCTTTCTTTTATTTCTTTTAAAATTGGCAGTTTTTTCTTACAGTCTACCACTACCTGTTCTGGTTCTTTTTCAGATTCCCATACGATTCAATATTTTTTAACTGCTTTTAATTTTGAAATCTGATTTTCAAGGTTTTTTATTTTTTGTGTTAATTCATTTTGATTTTGATTATTTCTTATATCGACTAAAAGCTCTTTCATAGAGCTAACAGTTTCTTGATTTATAACATATTTTTCATTAGTATCTTGCATATAAAAAGGCAATCATAAAATAAGATTGCCGAAATTCTCAAAGTATTGTAAGCAAACAAAAACGGGTGATTCTATCGACCTATTCAAGTTTGCTTACAACGAGATTTCCGTGAGTGTTTTACAACAAAAACGGGCGGTGATAAAATCACCCGACTTGTATATAAAAAACTCACAGAAAAATGGTTCTGAAAACCTCGGTTGTAAGCATAGACATAATATAAAAAATGAAAGGAAATGCAATTTGAATTTATAATTATTTGAAAAAGTAGGTAAAACTATATAATACTG
>CAYRGR010000057.1:0-6692 GCA_964423755.1 uncultured Candidatus Peribacteria bacterium | reverse complement strand
CACCTTATACCCCTTTCTAATAAATAAAAAAACAAAATTCAAATTCTTTTTTAGATCTGGGCGATAGCCCAAAAGTAAAACATGCATTTCACATAACTATCCGCTATACGAACTTTTCTTAGAATAATGGCTTAAAATGGATATAAGAAAATTTCTTTAATTTTTCAGTATTTTTCTTAAATTTATTTTGTATTATTCTTAGATAAGATTTTATTTATAAAGTATTTTTATGCAAAACTTTTTAGAAAAAATGGAGAAGTATATGAAAAAATATAGTAAGGCAGTAATATTTTTTTTAATATTATTTTTCATCATATCTCCAAGTCCCATCCCATGAATTTAGAGGAGGGTTGTTAATAAAGTTTTTACATCTTTTTACAAAACTATTTGATGGAAGATCTCAATTGGTTTCTAATTTTTCAAATATATCTAAAGCTTCTTTAAAGTCTCAATTCATATATAATTTTAATCAGAATTCAAAATTTTTAATAACTTCTCTTTTTGTAGTATTTACATCTTGTTGAAATCATAATAATTCATAAATTAAAATAGGGTTCTCTTTTCATTTTACTGTTATTTTATCTAATAACCTAAACACAAAATTTTTTTCTAATCATTTTTTTACTGATTCTGAAACACAAATAGAAGTATTATAAAATTTATTAATTCACTCTAATCTAGAAGCAATATTTACATTATCTCATAAAGCGGTATATTCTATTTTTTTACCCAAACTTCAAATATTTCAAACAATCACATTTCATTTATTAATTCAAATTCTAATAGATATTATAAATCAAAATTCGTTTTTTAGTTTTTCATTTAATATTTTAAGTTTTTTTTGTTGTTCTATAGCTGTTTTACAAGCTAAATAATTTTGATTTATATTTTCATCAAAACTTCACCATAAAGCCATAATTCAATCTCAAAAATATTTATTTATAAATCAACTATTTTCTATTATTAAATCAGACATTTCTTTCAAGTATAAACTTAAAAATCATACTAATTCTTCCGGTTTAATTTTTTCTGAAATATTAGTAAATCAAGCAATATCAGAAAAAAATATAGTACTTTCTTTTGCAGTTCATCATAATTTAATTTTTTCATAATTATGTAAAACTTTTTTTACTAAATTTTCTGATAAATACTGTCATAATGCATTTTGTAAAAGTCTTTTTCATTTATCTTCATAGATATATTTATAGATATTTACAAATAAAAAGGATAAAATAATTGATAAAAAGAAAAATAAAGGAAAAGAAAAAATTATATAATAATATTTGAAAAAGAATATATATATATAAAAATATGCTATAAATAAAACAAATAACGAAACAACAAAATAATAATTATTTTTATTATAAATTCACAAAATACTTATTAAATAAGTAAATAATAAAAGTAATAAAATTTCTCAAGTAAATGAAAAATATCTAATAAATTTTTTATTTAATAATGTATTTACAGCATGGGCATGTATATGTACTCAAGGCATATGTTGCATAATTGGAGTATTATATTCATCATGCAATCATGTAGCATTAGATCATATTAAAACAATCTTGTTTTTTATTAAATTAGGATCAAATTTTCAATTATAAATATCAATAAAAGATATTCTTCTAAAATTATTTTTTGATGTATAGTTGATTAAGAAATCTTTTTTTAACTTAAAATAAACATTTTTAGAAAAAGGAATAATTTGATCAAAAAATTTAAAACTATTTTCTCATATACAAAAATCTCAAATATTTTTATTTTCTTTTTCATAAAAAGCTCTTACTAAAGAAAGAGCAAAAGATTCATAAAAATTTTGTAAATCAAAATAAAATGGATAAATACTATAAACATTAGTATTGTATTTATTTACTATAGGAAATACATCTCATAATTTATAAGCTGCATTTTTTAAAATATCTAAAGGATATATATTAGAATTATTTTGAAAAGCAAGTATTACATTTCAAGCATTTTTTATAGATTCAGATAAAACAATATCATCATCTTTATTTGTAATACAAGCAGATTTTTCAGAGAATAATACATCTATTCATATTACTTTTACTCAAGATTTTTTTAAATTATCAATTACTTTTGCATAATAAGTTCTTCTAAAGTCTTGCCATCTTCATAATCATCACATATTAGGATCTTGTAGTGTTTTGTTATCAATTTCGATTATTGTAATAGCATCATTAATGATTTTATTGTTAGAATATTTATTACTAAAAAGCTCATTTTGAAAATTTAAATTTAATGATATTATATAATTTTCAAAATTATTATGTAGCACAAAAATAGATCACAACACAAAAAATGTTATAATTGATGCAAATCAAAATTTGTTTTGAATGTTAAAAAATTCACCAATATAGTCTATTAATTTTTGCATTTTTATTTTATTAAACTTAAAAAAGTATTTTTCATTAGTAAAATAAATTTATTTAAATAACTTTCATTTTTTACAGTATCTACAATTAAATTTGCTTGAATATTTATTGTTTCAAAACTTGATTGTATCTGTTTTATTGTATTTTTGTCAAAATTTGATAAAATTTCATCTTTTATATTTTTTTCTCAAGCAATCTTTATATATTGATTTAATTTTTGACCTAATTCTTTTTTAGATTTTTCTAATCAAGATTTGGTAGCATACATATAGTCAAATAAATTTAATTTACTAAAATCTTTAATATACATATCTAAATTTTCTTTTGATGCAGTATTAATAATAGAATTTCTAATTTTTGATTTTATAATTATATTTTCTTCTGTATTTGGAGAAAAATTGATTTGTTGATAAAGATCTAACAAGGTTTTATTTACTTTTTTTAATTCTTCTTCTTTTTTAATATTTCAAATAAATTTATCTAAATTTTCCAAAGAGTTTATGTCATTATTAATAATAATATTTTTAATAACATCATTAATATTGGGTTTATTTAATCAAATAAAATCATATATTTTATATTTTATAGACTTTTTTCTTTTATTAAATTGATCAATAAAATATTTTTTATTTTCTTCAATTATTTTTTTAATATAATTATTATCTTCTTCGTTATTCCAACTATTCCATATTTTATCAATAACTTCTAAGTTAATTTTTTTATTTAAATCAGAAACCATAATAGCATCTCATTCAGATAAATTAATACTTTCTTTTTCTGAAGTATTATCAATTTTTACAGAATGATCAATAGAATTAATATATTGTTTATCTAAATTAAATTCAAAAACAGTTCATCTTACAGTAGCTGCTATATTTAGATTATTACAGGTTTCTATAAAATAAGATTCATTAGTTAAATAACGAATTACATTGGACCATGATTTTCATTCTGAAATATCGAATTTTATTTTAATTGAAGAAATATCGTTTGAGATATTTAAATTAGTTATATTTATTGATGTTTTTTCTCACAAACGAGTCACACTTTTATCTGCCCAAAATATTATAGCAATAGAATTATCTAGAGTCTTTATTCTGTCTCAAACATAAATTAATTCTTTTTGCTGTTCTTTTATTCTTTTAATTTTATTATTTTGAATAATTATAGTTTCTCATCTTAAAGATAAAACATAAGAATCCTCTTTTTTGTTTTTTATTATTGATTCATCAAAATCATTTGTATTTATATCAATAAAAAAAATTGTAAAAATTAAAATTAAAATTATTAATACAAAAATATATATTTTATTGTTTTTAATTAAATTAATAATATTCATATTTATTTAAAATAATAAAAAATTATGCTTTTTTATTATTTTAATTAAAATACCCTTAAAAGTAAAATTATTTATTTATTTTATGAAAAAAAAGTTTCAATACATCGTATTTGTATTAATAATAATCATTATTTATGAATTATATTTAATCTTTTCTTTTAAATATATTGATTTAGAGAAAGATTCTATTATATTAAAACATAAAGAAGAAATAAAAAATACTAAAATATATATAGAGAAAAATAAAGATTACTTTGCATATATTAATACAAATTCATATAAAGATTATATTGCAAAATCTGCCCAAAATAAAAAAAATCAAGAAGAAGATGTTATTTTTATAATTTCTAAAGAAGACTCTATTAATTATAAAGAAATAGATACAAAAAAACAAATAGTTTATGAAACAGAAGTAAAAAAAGAAACTCATTGAATGACTTACTTCCAAAAATGGATTTACTATATTTTTAATATAGATATAAGATATTAATTTTAAAATAATTAAAATGAAAAAATGAGATATTATTAAAAATGTTTTTGTAAAAAAATTAATTTTTTGAGGTAAATGATTAGCTGAAAATGAAGATTCTAAAAAAATTATAATAACATGATGAGCAATTCCAGAAAGTATTGTAAATTTAAAAGTTTTAAAAATAAAAAGTAATTATATTGAAGCTCAAATATTGGATATTGTTAAAAAATCGCCATTAGAAGAAAGTGAATTACCAAAACATTTTCAGGTGTATTGATGATGTAAATGGTTACAAATAAAATACAAAAAACAACTTGAAATTAAAGAAAATCAAGTAAAAGAATCTTTAAATAATTTAAATAATGAATTAAAAGAAACAAATTTTTTGCCTATTATTGATAGCCCTCAAATTTATTGATATCGTAATAAAATTGAATTTTCTTTTTGAAAATATATTTCAGATAAAGAAAAAATTTATGATGATTTTCGTTTTTGATTCCATAAACAATGAGAATTTGATAAAATAATTAATTGTAATTATTGTGTACTTGCAAATGATGAGATAAATAATATTTTTAAAGAAATCGATTTTTTTTCTAGAAACTCAAACTTACCTACATATGATCAAAAAACTCAAATTTGATTTTGGAGACATTTAGTCGTAAGACAATGATTTTATACAAAAGAAATAATGCTAATTTTTAGTATTAATGATCTTTTTTCTTGATTTAAAGATAAAAACAAAAAAGAAATAATAAATTTTTTTAAAGAATTAATAAAAAAATTTTCAAATATTAAATCAGTTTATTTACTTAATAATCACGGTAAGGCTGATATTGTGCAATGAGAATATGATTTAATTTACTGAAAAGCAACAATTTTTGAAAAAATTTTAAATTATAATTTTGAAATTTGACCAAAAAGTTTTTTTCAGGTAAATTCAGCACAAGCAGAAAGACTATATAATCAAATTATAAAAATGATATGGAAAGGGAATAATATTTTATTGGATCTTTATGCTGGTACTGGTACTATTTGAATAATTTTAGCAAATAAATTTAAAAAAGTTTTTAGTGTAGAAATCGTCAAAGAAGCTATTTTTGATGCTGAAAAAAATGCAATTTTAAATAAAGTAAAAAATATTGAATTTATAAATTTAAGTGTAGAAAGTTTTTTAAAAGAATATTTAAAAGATTGAAACTCTGCAGATACTCTTATTATAGATCCTCCCAGAGAATGAGTTAATAATAAAGCATTAGAAAATATATTAAAGTTTAATGCTAAAGAAATTATTTATATTAGTTGTAATCCTGCTTCTTTAAATAGAGATTTAAGTTATATTTTAAAAAATTCAAAATACAAAATAACAGAAATTATCCCTGTAGACATGTTTCCTCATACTCATCATATAGAGGTTATTGTGAGATTAATTTCAAGCCAATAGTAAATTGATTTAATTTCGGGATATAAATATAATCTAATTATTCCGGTAAATATTTTAGATTATAATCTATTTAATATATGAAAAAAGAAGTTTTTAGATTAAAAAAATTAAGAAAATAAAAAAATAATGTTGAAATTTGAAGAATTGATATAGCAATATAAATAGTAAAGTGAATAAAATATATTGATATTATAAAATCAAAAATATGTGCTTTAAATAATTGTAATAGATGAAACTGATTATCTATTCGTTGTCTCAAAAATTAATAAAAATTTAATAAAACTATTTTCAAAATCTATTTATTTTTTTCCTAATAATAAGTCAGATTTTTGACTTATTATCATTTATATGATAAATTATTATTAATTAAATATTAAATTATAAAAAAATAAAAATGTTAGATTTTATTTTACCAAAAACATATGCTTTAGTGGCATGAATTTCAATAAAAACAAATATTGCAGAAAGTACAAAAAGTGTAGAAACAGTAAATAATAGCAGTAGTTTTTTTGATTGACTTACTTATTGATGATTAATAATTTTTTATGTATTAATATTAATTATAGTATTTTTTTTGTTATTAAAAAGTATTAGATTATTTTATGAACTTTATACTTCTAATAAACTTGAATATGTTAAAGTAACATTACCAAGAGCAGATAGTAAGCTTGATAAAGAAAAAGAAACAAAAAAAGATTTTAAAGAAAAAATATGAATAATGTCACTTTTTTATAAAGCTGTTAATAAAATTAATGAATTAAGTTTTGTTTGAAGTATATTAAATATAATTTTTAACCATTCTAAAATATCTCTTGAAATTATATATAACGAATGACAAGTGCATTTTTATGTAGTTACATATAAAGAATGTACAAAATTAATTACACAATTAATAACATCTAATTATCCAGATGCTGAAGTTAAATTAATAGATAAAAAAGATTATATAGAAATAAAGCCAGAATGATATACATTAAAGGCAGCAAGTTCTTGAAAAATACATACAGATATTTATCCTATAAAAACATACAAATATTTTGAAGA